>JANLFS010000116.1 GCA_024655925.1 Bacillota bacterium
ACTACTTTGCCCCGCTCACTGTGACACAGATTCTCTGCATCATTCTGGGGATAGCCGCGTTCTGGGCCATGCAAGTGCTTGCTTCGGAGAGGTCCTGGGGAAAGCACGTCTCGACCGGAGCGTAGACCATGGAGACCAGGTCATTCCGTCCGGGCCCTTGGGATGACCAGGTTCGTCTGGACGCATATCTCGCGAAGGAGCATGCAGCTCCTTCGCGTTCCTTTCTTCGCCGGCTGATAGACCAGGGTATGGTGAGGGTGAACGGTCGGCACGAGAAGGCCTCCTATCGGGTCCGGCCTGGGGACTTGATCAGTGTGTCGATCCCTCAGCCGGAGCCCGAGACGGTCGAGCCTGAGGAGATCGACTTGGACATCATCTATGAAGACGCAGGTCTTCTCGTGCTGAACAAGCCCAGGGGCATGGTGGTACACCCGGGTGCGGGCAGGCACAGTGGGACCCTTGTAAACGCCCTTCTTGCAAGGTGCAAAGACCTCTCCGGCATCGGAGGTGTCGTCCGGCCTGGAATAGTGCACAGGCTAGACCGGGACACGTCCGGGGTCATGGTGGTGGCCAAGAACGATTCTGTGCATCTCAGGCTTGCGGCCGACCTCGCGTCGAGAAAGGTCACCAGAGAGTATGTGGCCATTGTCCGTGGCAACATCTCAGAGGACGACGGCGTCATCGATGCGCCCATCGGCCGTCACCCGGTGGACAGAAAGCGCCAGGCGGTGCGTGCGGACGGAAGGCGCGCGGTAACCCGGTTTCATGTAGAACAGAGGTTCGGAGACTACACTCTGGTTCGCGTGGTCCTTGAGACTGGGCGAACACATCAGATACGCGTCCATATGCAGTACATAGGCCGCCCGGTGGCTGGAGACCCAATCTACGGTGGTGTGCGTGGGGAACTAGGGCTGCACGCTCAGGCGCTCCACGCCGAATCCCTGGAGTTCACCCATCCCGAAACTGGAGATCGAAAGAGATTCGAGGCTCCGATGCCGGAAGACATGAAGTCCGCCCTCGCCAAGTTGCGTGCGCGGCGGAAAGGGGGATCCCAATGATCGACAGGTACAGTTACCCTAAGATGAAAGCGCTCTGGACAGAAGAGTCCAAGCTGGATGTCTGGCTCAGGATCGAGATTCTTGCGGCCGAGGCCTGGGCCAAATTGGGCAGAGTGCCGGAGGAGGCAGTTTCCGAGATCCGCAATCGGGCCGGCTTCGACTTGGCCAGGGTCAGGGAGATAGAGGAGACCGTCAACCACGACGTCATAGCTTTCCTCACCGCAGTCGCGGAGAGGGTGGGTGAGAGCTCCAAGTACATACACCTCGGCATGACCTCCTCCGACGTGGTCGACACGGCCTTCGCCTTCCTGATGAAGCAGGCAGCGAATGAGCTCATTGAAGATGTGGACACGCTGATCGAAGCGGTGAGAGAGAAAGCCGCTGAACACAAGTACACCCCAATGATCGGCCGCACTCACGGAGTCCACGCTGAGCCCATGACCTTCGGACTCAAACTTCTGGTGTGGCTTGGGGAACTTGAGCGGGCCAGGGATCGCCTTGTCAGGGCGGGGGAGGTCATAGGCGTCGGCAAAATCTCAGGAGCAGTGGGGACTTACGCAAATGTGCCGCCGGAGATAGAGGCCTATGTCTGCGCCCAACTCGGCCTTGTGCCAGCCAAAGCGTCATCGCAGATTCTCCAGAGGGATAGACACGCCGAGTATCTTGCTGAAATCGCCGTAGTGGGGGGGTCCTTGGAGAAGTTCGCCACCGAGGTCCGCGCGTTGCAGCGCACTGAGGTCGCCGAGGCGGCCGAACCCTTTGGGAAAGGACAGAAAGGCTCGTCCGCAATGCCCCACAAGAGGAACCCGATCCTCTGTGAGCGGATCGCCGGGCTCGCTCGCATTCTACGGGGGAATGCCCAGGCAGGGATGGAGAACATTTCACTCTGGCACGAACGGGACATAAGCCATTCGTCGGTTGAGCGGGTGATAGTCCCGGATTCCACCATACTTCTGGACTACATGTTGAGGAAGTTCACGTGGGTTGTGCAGAATATGAGCGTAAACCGAGAGCGGATGGCGGCGAACTTGGAGATGACCCGGGGTCTGATCTTCTCGGGATCAGTCCTCCTAGCGCTGGTCGACGCCGGATTGCTCCGGGAAAAGGCCTACGAGATCGTGCAGGGAGCCGCCATGAAGGCCTGGGCGGAAGGTTTGGACTTCAGAGAACTCATTCGAAACCATCCTGACGTCGTGGCTCGCGTCGACCCGGATATCCTGGACCGGTGCTTTGATCCAAGATCTGCTCTTGCCCACATCGATGCGGTCTTCGCCCGTTTTGGGCTCTGATCGACCGGCTCAAGTGAGGTGGGAGGGGGTGCACGACGGGTTCTGGCGCGGCAGGCGGGCCCAGAGCCACGGGGCTAGATGGTGATGCGGGCAGGGGTCCTGGAATGTGGTGTATGAGGCTTAGGCTTGGGCTGTCCGTGCTCGCGGCAGTTCTCCTCGCGGTTCTCCTTGGACTGGCCCTGCGCTTGCCGGGTGGCCGGGATGGGGGCGGAGCTGTCCTCGCGGTCTCAGACGCGGCGGTGAGACGTGTGGCATCGGAGGCGGTCGAGACCAGGATAACTCTGGCCGCGGCCGGCGACACCATGTTCGACCGCGGGGTGAAGGCTCAGACAGCCGCGCACGGGCCAGGTTACCCTTTCAGTGCCACGTCCGATATCCTCTCCAGGGCGGACATCTGCTTCCTGAACCTCGAGACTAGCCTGAGCACCAGCGGCAGTCCGATTCCGGGGAAGGGCATATGGTTCAGATCTGACCCATCCTTCGCAAATGAGCTCCTCCGGGCGGGTGTGGACGTGATCTCCCTTGCAAACAATCACATTCTCGACTACGATGACCCTGCACTCCTCGACACCATGCGAGTCCTGGCAGCCTCGGGGATCAGGGCCGTAGGCGCCGGCGCGGACCTGGCTGCGGCGAGAAGGGGCGCCGTCATCTCGTCTCGGGGCATCTCAGTTGCCTTTCTGGCCTACTGCGAACTCGCCTACATCTTCTGGTCCTATTCCTACCCAAAATGGTTCGCGGCCGGCAGGGATCGTCCCGGCGTCGCGCCCATGGATGAGCAGTTGATCCTGGAGGATGTTAGACGGGCGAAGCGGAATGCCGACCATGTGGTCGTTTCTTTTCACTGGGGTGACGAGTACGTTCAGATTCCCTCTGACCGGCAGATCCGCCTGGCCCAGCTCGTGGCTGAGGCCGGCGCCAGCGTCGTGCTAGGGCATCACCCGCACGTGCTGCAGCCCATAGAAGTGTACCGCGGGGCGGTGATCTTCTACTCCCTGGGCAACTTCATCTTCGACCAGCGAAAACCTCTGACAGTGGACAGCATGATAGCCCTTGTGACTCTGGCGCGTGACAGGGTCGTCTCTTGTGAGTTCATACCGTGCAGAATAGAGAACTGCTGCCCTCGCCCGCTCAACTCGAACAGGGCGAGGGCGGCTATCAGGGATATGGCCAGGTTATCGTCTCGGAGGTCCACCGTGGTCTGGGCATCAGGAGACAGGGGCAGAGTCCTGATCCCTCCCGGGGAGAGCCGTGCTAAGTCCGAGCGCGCGTTGAAGCTCCTCCCTTGACGGAGTCACCCATACGGTCCTGTGGTTGTCGTATATGACCATCCCGGGTTTGGCTCCCCGAGGCTTGCGTACGTGCCGCCGGTCGGTGTAATCCACCGCCACTTTGGATGACATCCGCGCCCGGCTGTAATAGGCCGCGAGGAGCGCGGCGGCGTAGATGGTCTCGTCCGGGACCGGCTGGCCCGGTCGGCGCCTGATGACCACATGGGATCCAGGAACATCCTTGGCGTGCAGCCACAGGTCAGCGTCCCGAGCTAGCTTCCCGGTGAGGTGGTCGTTCTGTAGGTTGTTCCTGCCCACATATATGTCGTGCCCCGTGGCGTCCTGGTAATGGGCGGGCATTGCAGCCTTAGCCGCCCCAGGTGGGCCGGAGCGGCCTTGATGGGCCTGGCTTCTTCTGCGTGCCCCGGTCTGCTCTTGCCTCACGTACCCCAAAGCGCGGAGCTCCTCCCTTATACCCCCCAGGTCAGCGGGGGACTCCGCCATGTCAAGCGCCGCCCTGACACTCTCCAGATAAGCAAGCTCATCTCTGGTTGCCTCGACGTTGGCGGCCACCGTCTGCTGGGCGCGCCTGGCACGGGCGTACCGGAGAAAGTACGCCTGTGCGTTTTCCGAAGCGGTGAGGGCGGGATCAACTTCCACCCTGGTCTCAGTCAGTCCGGGGTCGTAGTAGTCGACCACCGTCACGCTCTCCTTCCCGAGCGGACCCGTCCCCAGGGCGTGAAGGTTCGCCGTGAGCAGGTCGCCCGCCCTCTTGATGGATGACGCGTCTGAAGCCGCGAGCAACTCGGCTTCCTGCGTCGCAAGCTTCCTTTGAGATCGGGCGATCAACGTGGAGACCTCCCGCGCCAGCATACGCCTTTCGCCGTCGAGCCTCTCCAGAAGCTCTGCCCTGGAGAACACGTGGGCCAGCATCGAGCTGGGGCTGGGATACGGCTTGATCTCACATGACCCGGCTAGGTGTGACAGCCCAACGACAGAGAGAGCGACAGGCTTGCCGGACGACCGGTCAAAGGCGGCGGCCGGCTCGAACTCGCCTGCGCGAACCCTCTGCATCACGCCGCGGAATGACTCCCACAGCCGCGAGAGCTCAGGACCTGTGAGTCCCACCGCTGCCCGGGTCGAGTCTATGCCGGCACGAAACGCCAGCTCCGCCGCGGTTGCCGGGCTGAACCCCGCGAAAGTCGCTGAAAGCGCGTCTGAGACTGAGTCACGTGCATGCCCCCCATCGGCCCTCGCGCGAAGCGAGTACCGCTCGAGCCCTGCGAGAAATGCATCTTCCTCTACGCCCAACGGGTTCAGCTTCTCGAGAGGAGGGGGAGAGATGTAGGGGAGGCCGGGGAGTATCTGCCTGTACCGGTTGAGTGACTCGTCCACTCTGCGCGCGGCATCCAGGATTGTGCCTGAGGCATCCACCAGGATGATGTTGCTCCTCTTGCCCATGACCTCCACGATGACTCGTTTGTGCTGCGATTCATCTTCGTCCGCCCACCCTGTGACCTCTACTTCCACGACACGCTCGAGCCCGGCCTGGGTAATGCCGACGATCCGGCCGCCAACCAGGTACTTGCGGAGGATCATGCAGAACGGGGGAGGTTCGGGAAGGCTGGACGGCTGCGAGGCGACGGCGTGGATGCGTGCCGAATGGGGAGAGGCGGAGATGATGACCATTCCGGCCTTGCCTCTTCCCACGTGCAACAAGACGGAATCGCGGGACGGCGACTGGATCCGGTCGATCCTCGCGCCCGCGAAGGTCCCGTGAATCTCGCGGACCACTGCCGAGAGAGTTATCCCGTCAACCTGCATTGGTAGGACCCCCTTGCTGAATGAGCGCCCGCAACCGTTCAACTGGGCCGAGGCGGCCCGGAGCGGCAGCCGGCACCGTCGAGTCCCGAGTAGGAGTATAGCCGCGTCATTGCCGCGAGTCAACCAGGCCCGGGCGCGTGTGCCCGGGTGGATCCAGGATCCGCCGACCGGGAACCGCCGTGCAAGCCGCGGATCGTCCGCGATCGGGAGTCCTCGGTTGCCCACAGGACCTGCACGAGATGCGAACTTGATGATGACCCGTGGAGAGAACACAGACTCGCTGTTGCGCCGTTATTGGCTTTATGGTAATATAGCCATGAATGTCTGGCCAGAGAGACCGGAGGTAGATAGGCAGGGAGGATACGGGCGCAGGATCTCAAGGCCGAAGACTGGCTGAATGATGTTGCTGATTCCGCCGTAGGCCTGGTTGAACCCGCAATGGAAGCATGCTCGATATCTCCTGGGCAGACCATGGCCTGGGATGGGCAGACACGGGAGTGACCACGTTGTTCACGAAGGTTCTTTATGTAGTCTCTGCGTTTTTCCTGGCCGTCTCACTGTGGAGAGACAAGGACAGAACCTGGCTGGCACTGATGAAGGCGCTGAAGGCCTTTCTGACCCTGTTGCCTGATTTATCGGTCGTGCTCGGGCTGGTGGGGCTCATCCTGACATTCCTATCGCCGGATTTCGTGGCCGGTCTGATTGGCGCCGAGACAGGTCTGTTCGGGATGCTGATCACGTCGGTCGTGGGGGCGGTCACTCTGATGCCTGGGTTCGTGGCTTTTCCCCTCGCCAAATCGCTTCTTGATAGAGGCGCTGGCATAATGCAGGTTACGGTCTTCGTGTCGACACTGATGATGGTCGGGTTTGTGACCGCCCCTCTCGAGACCAGGTATTTCAACAAGCGGATCACTCTGCTCCGCAACGGACTCGCCTATCTGTTCTCATTTGCGGCTGCGGCGGTGGTTGGGATGGTGGTCTCATGAACATACAGACCGATAGGAAAGCTCAACGAAGGAGTCTCTTCTGGACCTACAGGTACTTCATTATAATCCTCGGCGTCGATGCCTTCATTCTGGCTGCGCGTCCAGTCACCGGCGGCCTGGTGTTGCGTAACACACTCGTCAATTTCCGCGAGATGCTTGCAGTCATCCCGCCCATTTTCATCCTGCTGGGGCTGATGGATGTGTGGGTGCCCAGGGAGAGAATAATCCGGTTGCTGGGCGAGGGCTCAGGGATCCTCGGAGTCCTTCTCAGCATACTACTGGGGGCAGCCGCAGCAGGTCCATTGTATGCTGCGTTTCCGGCGGCGGGAGTCATGGTGCGCAAAGGTGCGAAGCTCTCCAATGTAATGATCTTCCTCGGGGCTTGGTCTACGCTCAAGATCCCCATGTTCCTTTTCGAGATGTCTGCGCTCGGAGCTCGATTCGCGGTCACCCGTTGGCTTGTGAGTGTTGTCGGGATCCTGCTCATGACCCAGATCATCCTCAGATTTGTACCTGAGAGTGACAGGGACGCCATATACCGCAAGCACGCGGGCGAAGCCGGATCCGGTTTCTGATCGCCGCGAAATTGTCTCTTGCGGCTTACATGGTAATATGGTAATATAGCCATAAAGGTGATGAGGTGACATGCTCACGGACAAGATCGAAAGGCGCGTTTCTGTGTTCAAGGCGCTTGCGCACGAGACACGCGTCAGGATCGCAGAGATCCTGGCCGAAGAGGGAGAGAAGTGTGTCTGCGAGCTTGTCGAGCGCCTGGGCTTTGACCAGTCAACGATCTCGAAGCATCTGAGTGTGCTCAAGAATGCCGGGGTTGTTGCCCCTAGGAAAGATGGCCTCAATGTCTGGTACCGTCTGGAGGCCCAGTGCGTTCACCAGCTCATTAAGTGCATAGATAACATGGACCAGCACGGTTCGACGGAAGTGTCGGCGGACTGTCTTCTCGTGGAGGACAGTCCGTCCATGACTATCAAGGAGTGACCTCATGTGAAAGAGCTGAAGGCGTTTTCACTATTAGTAGGAGTATTCCTAATTGCATACTTCGCACCTCTCAGCAGTCCCCGTGTACAGAGTGCTGTGCTCGAGGCTCTGCACATGCTTCAAGAGTACGCTCGTGAGCACGTCTTGTTCTGCCTTGTTCCAGCATTCTTCATAGCGGGAGCGATGCAGAACTTCATATCCGCCAAGTCCGTAATGAGGTACCTGGGCAAAGGGGCAAAACAGTGGCTCGCCTACGCGGTGGCCTCAGTTTCCGGCGCGATTCTGGCGGTGTGTTCGTGCACCGTGCTGCCTCTCTTCATGGGCATCTACAAGAAGGGAGCCGGCTTGGGACCAGCGACGGCTTTTCTCTACTCAGGTCCGGCCATCAATGTACTCGCGATAATCCTCACGGCCCGGGTGCTTGGATGGCAGATCGGAGTCGCGAGGGCGGTGGGCGCCGTGGTGTTCTCGATTGTAATCGGGCTCATCATGGCAGCCATATTCAGAGACGAAGAATCGGAACGCCAGAAGGGCTTCGCGTCGGCGCCGGTAGAAACGGGCGGCCGCACACTCGGACAGACCACCGTGTACTTCGCCACGCTGGTGGGGATTCTGGTTTTCGCCGCGTGGGGCAAGCCTTCTGAACCGATAGGGGTCTTCTTCGCGGTCTGGCGGATCAAGTGGTACCTGACCTTCGCACTCTTGGGCTTCCTGGCTTACCAGGCTATGACCTGGTTCAACCGGGAGGAGCTTACGCAGTGGAGAGACTCCACGTGGAGCTTCGCGAAGCAGGTTCTGCCGTTGCTGTTCGGTGGCGTGCTCCTCGCCGGGTTACTCACCGGCCGGCCCGGAGTGGACGCCGGGCTCATCCCTTCCCAGTATGTGGCCAGGGTCGTGGGAGGCAACTCTCTTTCGGCCAATTTCATCGCATCGATCTCCGGCGCGGTGATGTACTTTGCGACCCTGACTGAGATCCCGATCATCCAAGGGTTGCTGGGGTCCGGGATGGGGCAGGGACCCGCATTGGCGTTGCTGCTGGCTGGGCCTGCGCTGAGCCTGCCGAGCATGCTGGTTATCAACTCAACACTCGGACCCAAGAAGACAGCGACGTATGTTGCTCTGGTTGTGGTGATGGCGACGATCAGCGGATTCATATTCGGGACGATCACTGGGTGAGCCTGCAGAAGAAGATCTGAAGC
>JANLFS010000117.1 GCA_024655925.1 Bacillota bacterium
GGTCAGCTCCAGGCTTGCTTACCGCAAGCCCCCGGCTTCAGCCGTGGGGTAGCTGGCTGCCTTTACTTCTCACACCGAACCCACACTACGCGGTTCCCCGAAATCGCCGTCTTGACGAGGCCTTGCTCGAACAGGTAGCTGAGGCAGGCCAGGGCTCCTGCGTGGTACAGGTAGTATATAGCAGGGTTCGGAATCGACGTCTCCACGGCATCACACACTCTGGCAACGATTGTGTCTGAGCTCGCATCTCCCTGCGCCACCGCATCCAGCACGCGCTGGATGGTGCCGGCGGCCGCGTCCCGGTTCGCATCCGCAATCTCTGGGCTGGCTGGGTCACCATGACCTGGAACAACGACAGTGTGCGGGAGTGACCTGATCTTTGCGTGGGATTCGAGTAGTTGCCGCATGTCCACGTTATAGGGGATTGCGAACTTCTGAAGGACTTCCGGGGCGAACACGGCATCACCTGCGAAGAGCACCTCTCCGAACCCGAGGCCGATTGAACCCATGCTGTGACCGGGCAGGGAGTAGACGGTGACCTCCAGGCCACCCAGAGAAGCCCGGCCCTCCGACAATCGCCCCGATACAGGCACGGGGGTTGCCAACAGGAACTTCCCGGACATCTCTTTCCATGGCGCGGCTCCTGACAGCAGCATGGATGACTCGTAGAGTGGATGTTCCACGAAGGCTGTTTCCCGGTCGGGAGCGTAGACGGGTACACCCGTCTCTTGGACTAGGTAGGCGCACCCGCCCATGTGATCTGCATGGGAGTGGGTGAGTGCTACTGCAGCTAGTTCTAGCCCGGCCGCTGTCAGTGCACGGAGAAGCGCCCGCCCCCGGTCGCGGTCCCCGCCGGTATCGATGAGGACCGCCCTTGGGCCGCAGGTTATGACTCCAACATTCGGGTTGCCGGGAATCACGTACACCGATCCGGCGAGGGGGATTAGTTCCACAGGGGATGCCATCTAATTCGCCTCCCAAGACAGATTACTCGTACCGCAGGGCCTCGACCGGGTCCATTCGGGCAGCTTTCATGGCCGGGTAGATCCCAAAGAAGAGCCCGACCGCGGAGGAGAACCCGATTGCCACGAGGACCGAAAGGAGGCTGTATGACGGGGGCCACCCTGCAATCCGGGTTATGACGGTACCCCCGAGCCACCCGAAGAGTATCCCGATAAGCCCGCCGGAACCGGAGAGAGTCATGGCCTCCACTATGAACTGAAGGAGGATGTGCCTGTTCTTCGCGCCCATTGACTTCCTGATGCCTATCTCCCGTGTTCGTTCGGTGACTGAGACGAGCATGATGTTCATGATGCCTATGCCCCCGACGAGCAGGCTTATGCCGGCGATTGCCCCAAGGAGAAAGGTCATAGTGGAGGTCACCCTGTTGACGGTGTCAAGTATCTCCTTCTGGGACATTACTGTGAATGCTTGTGGGTTTCCTGTCTTGACCGCGAGATACCGTTCGATCTGTGCCACAGCGGCATCTGACAAGTCATCCGAGACGGCCTGGCAGACGTAGGAGCTTATAACCCGAACTCTCATTGCGCGGTAAAGCAGGGTGGTGACCGGTACGTAGGCTTGGTCGTCGAAGTTGGAGAAGAAGAGACCACCCTTCTGCTCCATCACCCCCACGCACGTGAACTCGATCCGGCTGTCTCCGAACCCGACTTTGATAGTCCTCCCGATGGGGTCCTCGGACCCGAATAGCTTCTCCGCGATCTTCCACCCCAAGATTATCGATTTCTCCGAGTCCCGCATCTCTTGTTCGGTTATCATCCTGCCGCGCTCCACGCGGTAGTTCACTATGTCTGCATAGGCCGGGGTGATTCCCATAATGGGAGTGCGCACGTTCAGATCACCGTAGATCAGACGCCCGTCGGCCTGGGCAAGAGGCGCGACCGTCGCGGCCGCCGGTGCGGCATCCTGGATCTCGCGGGCGAGATCGAGCGTAAGGAGGTTCCTGTAGTCCCTGGCAATCTGCCCCGACCTGCCGATCGCGGCGCCGGGGGTGATCATTATGAGGTTGGAACCCAGGCTCGATATGTCGGAGGTGATCTGGTTCTGGGCACTTGTGCCCACGGAGATCATGACGATGACCGAGCCGACCCCTATGATTATCCCCAGAACCGAGAGGCCGGTGCGGAGCTTGTTACTCCAAAGGCTCCGTATTGCGAGCAGGAGAGTCTCAACAAGCCCCAAGACCGGCCACCTCCTCTCGCCGGGGAATCTGTTCGATTTGCTCTACCACACCATCCCTGATGTGTATGATTCGCTGGGCGTACTCCGCTATCCTTCGCTCGTGAGTGACGAGGACTATGGTGCTTCCGTGCGCGTTGAGGTCGGAGAGCATGGCCATGATCTCGGTTCCGGTCTTGGAGTCGAGGTTACCCGTAGGCTCATCGGCCAGGATTATCGAAGGGTTGTTGACGAGAGCACGGGCGATCGCCACCCTTTGCCTCTGCCCCCCGGAGATCTCAGTGGGCTTATGGCGCAGGCGATCCCCAAGACCCACGCGTTGGAGGGCCTCAATTGCCCGTCGCTTACGCTCCGCCGCCCGCACCCCCGCGTACATGAGCGGCACCTCCACGTTGGAAAGGATCGTCTCCCGGGGCAGGAGGTTGAACTGCTGGAAGACGAAGCCGATCTCCCGGTTTCGGACCTCGGCGAGAGCGTCGTCGTTCAGCTCGCTGACGTCCCGGCTGCCCACCAGATACCTCCCGGACGACGGCCGGTCGAGGCAGCCCACTATGTGCATGAGAGTGGATTTGCCCGAGCCCGACGGGCCCATGATGGATACGAAATCCCCGTCTGCGACTTCGAACGAGACCCCAGCCAGGGCCCGGACTTCTTCGTCGCCCACCTTGTATACTTTCGTGATATTGTCGAGAACTAACATGTTCCGGCCCCCTGGCATCATGGGAATGCCCGCCTGATCCCGAAGTTGAAGATCCTGTTCCGGTCTCCGACGCCTTTCAACTGCTCCTGAAAGGAGACGGCATCCTCGACAATGATGTCCCCGGGCCTGAGGCCGGACACGATCTGGGCGTACGCCCCGTCAGCTATACCCCTTTCGATTCTGGCAAGTGTTGGGCCTTCGCTGGTCACCAGCACGACGAAGCTGGAGCCCCCGATGTCCACCCATGAGCAGACAGGTATCCTCACCACGTCCCGAAAGGTCGCCGACTGGATCCTTAGGCTGGCGGTGAGCCCGGGACGGAGCCTTGGATCGTGGCCATCGATCTTGACTGTGACTGGGATCGTGACCAGATCTCCCTGGAAGTTCGCTGTCACGGCTACGGAATCCACCACCCCGGTGAGCTTCAGATCCGGGTAAGCGTCGAGACTCACAGCGACCGTCTGACCCTGTGAGACTTTCCTGACATCCACCTCGTCGATGTTCACATCGATGATGTACTCGGTTGTGTCAATCAGAGTGAGAACAGGCTTGGCCGCCACGACCTGGTCCCCTACATCCAGATCGACCGATGAGACGATCCCGGAGAACGGAGCGGTGATCCTCGTTCCGGCGAGATTCTTCTCCGCCACCGTGAGGGCGGCTAGCTTCTCTTCCACGATACCGGAAGGCGATTCATACTTGGCGCGATCGTATTCATTCTTGGCCCGGAGATAGGCGAGCCTCTGCTCAACCTGGTCCAGTTCAGCGAGGACAGCGCCTGCCTTGACGGCCTGACCTTCGCGGACGTTCACCTGGGTGATTTTCCCAGAGACGTCGAAGTAGAGACTCCGGCTTCTCACCGGTTTGAGCTTGCCTGTGGCTGAGACCGTCTGGATCATGTCTCCGGTGGAGACTTCAATGGTTTTCGCCTTCGAGACGATGGATCTCAAAGATGCGTCTGCCGTGGTTCTCGCTCTTCGCAGGCCGACGACGACTAGTGCAACCACCGCCACCAGCACGACTGCCGCAATCGTGCCCAGTTTTCTTTTCCTACCAGCCGATCCCGACAAGCTCGAGCACCTCCTTGGGTGAAGCCACTGCCCCTGTAAGCCGCGCGAGCTCCAGGATCGAGGTGACAAGCTTCACGCACGACTCCGAAAGGTTGAGTTGGGCGGATTCCAACGCCCGGAATGCTGAACGGGTGGCATCTTCTGAGACTGCTCCCGACTGCCTCTGTGCCTCGCGGACCGCGGCATCCAGTTCCGCGCGGGCGAGTCTCAGTCTTGCAATGGATACGCCAAGGCGGGCCGCCTCCACTTCGTCGACCGCCTTGCGGACCGCCGCACGAACCACCTCGCGTTCAGCGTCGAGCGCGTCCTTTGCCTGCTTGACCACGACTGCTGCATCCTCCACATAGACCCGGCGCAGGCCCCCGTCCACGAGTGGATACTTGGCGGAGAAACCCACATTCCACGTGGCCTTGGATGCGGAGAGGTCGCGCGAGTCCGCCTGCCCGTAAAAGTACACTTCAGGCATGAGCCCAGCCTTTGCGCCCTCGAGAGCCATTTCGGCGTACCGGAGATCGCTGCGCCTCTTCTGCAGCGCCGGGCTGGCGGCCTCCGCCTTCATTACCAGGGCCTCGAAATCGCTCATGGCGTCCCCGACTAGGGTCGACGCGAGCCTGTCGGCAAGCCGGACTACGTGCTCATCCGAAACCTCCCAACCTGGGGATGGATGACATCCTGGGAATCCGATGGAGGTCATGAACTCCGCCATCGAGGATGAGAATTCCCGGTTAAGTTGGTCGAGAGCGAGAATCGCCTCCTCCTGAGTGATCTGCGCCGCCATCACGCCAGATGCCGAAATCTCACCCAATGCCCTCAGACGTTCGGCGCGAGCGAGGGATACCCGGGCATCCGAGAGAGACGCCTCGGCTAGGGCGATCCGCTGCCTCGCGACGGAGAGCGCGAGGTAAGCGCTAATTGTGTTCGACGCGATCGCGACCGACTTTGCGGCGAGGTCCGCCCTCCCCGAGTCGAGCGCGGCCTGTGCCCGCGCGATGGCGAGGTCTGCTGACGACCGCCCTGGCCTGGGCAGAAGATTCAGCCTCGCACCTATCCCCGCGGAGGAAGAGAGCTCACCTTCAGAGTCCCAGACGGCCTTGTATGAGCCTGTGATGCTGAACCCGAAGTCAGTGGCTACGCTTGCATCGAGCCCGACGTTACGCTTGGGCATGGTGGTGGTTGAGGGCGACTGAAGAGATCCCGAGGCCGTCTGCTCAACGGAACTCCATTCCCATTCACCATCCCGCACGAACGGCGTCACAGATACCGAAACCGTCGCACGATAAGCCGCTCTTGCCTTCTCAAGCGCAAGCTCCAAGGACTTGACGGCATCCCGGGCGGCGACGACCTGCTGGCCGTGGACCAAAGCGTGCTCGACTGCGACTTGCGGCGTCAACTTCACCTCCGAACCGCGAGGCGGAGATGCTGCAGTGCTGGCCGAGACAGTCAAGAGTACTGCAAGTATGATGATCGCCCTTCGTGATGACATGGGCAAGGTCTGTCCTCCTGGTTACTTGCCCGGCGTGACAACCCAAGACAGGTCCAGGTCGACCCCGAGCGTATTCAGGAACTGCAGGTAGGCAAGGATGTATCCTTTCTGGGCAGAACCCAGCGCGTGCCTTGCCGAGATGACGCTAGCCTCGGCGGCCGCCACATCGCTCGGGCTCTTGAGTCCTGCCTTCTGCTGCTTGACAACGATGTCGAACTTCTTGCTCTCGACGTCTAGAGCGATCGACAGGATGTTGAGGTTCTTTGATGTTTGGCCCAGGGAGTTCATGGACGTCCGGACTTTCTCGGTGAGGGTTTCCCGCACCTGCTGAAGAGAAAGAGCGGCGATGTCCAGCCCGACTCTGGCTCGTTCGAGATCGAGCGGAGCTGCCCGCTCGGCTTCTGCCTTGTCCAGTTCGAGCTGGGCCAGGCGGAGATCATTTGCCTTTTGGCGCACGTCCACACTGTTCTCGAGGGCCTTTGCCACCGCCTGGTCGAGCTGCCACTGGATCGGCTTCGGGGCAATCTCATCAGAAAGCTGGAACCTCGTGCCGGGTTCGAGGCCCAGCAGGACGGCGAGGGCGGCGGAATTCTCGCCCAGAGTGTCGGCGGCTCGCTGAACGGCCAGACGCGCGTTGTGCAGGGCCGACTCAACCTGCAGCAGCTCGAGCTCGCCCGCGACCCCGGCGGCATATTTGGACTTAGCGCGGGCGTAGTCTTCCTCCGCGACCTCTAGTTGCTTGGCCTTGGCCGCGAGGTCCATGTTGGCGTGCTTGACATCGAAGTAAGAGCGGACGGTATCGATGATGACTCCGGCCCGGGTTGTGTCGTAAGTGGACTTGGCGCGCTCGAAAGTGAACTTGGCCTGGTGCTCGGCGTATGTAGACTCCTCAGCAATATTGAGGGCAAGAGTCTTCTCGTAGGCGAGCTCGGCATTCTTGAAGTTCAAGGCCGCTATCCGGAAGCTCAAGTTGTGCGAGAGAGCAAGGTCGATCGCGCCGCTCACCGAGAGGGCGACCGGGGCCGGCTGAGAGGCCGAAGCGAGGGAAGCTCCGGTGCAAATCACCAGGACGGCGAGGACTGCGGCCAAGGCCGTAAGGATGCGTACGGCCTGCAAGCGGTTGATGCCGAGAACTGAGGTCATTTCCATACCTGCCTTTCGTAGCTGAATGTGCCTCATTATACCATTGGCCCCCTTGCGGAGGTATCCCCCGAAAGAGGTAGCCATAGGGTTTGACGGCGCACACCCGCAAGAGTTCATCCTGTTTCCTGAGGTTCCAGGGTTATACAGATGCAGACCGGCCGCTATCCCCAGAGGCCCAGACAGAGCAGGTTGGGGGGACCCTGTTATCGACAGCGCGGCCGCTGCGCCATTTCCGGAACGCAGCAAAGCGATTGCCCACACACGTTTTGAGAGTCAATTGCAAGAATTCCACGGAACATCGCGGGAGGATACCCGACCAGGGCATCAAACGTAGGATTGGGAACACAGCTCGGGTTCGCGGAATTGGGTTTATTCAAAGGGTGGTGCGAGATGAGTCTGAACGTCAGGACCACAAGGTGCGTTTCGGCGGTGTTCTTACTGCTCATGGTGTGTACGGTCTTGTCCGGCTGTGTGCCGAGCCCAACCGTCTATTATGTGTCTGGCAGGGTGACATACGAGGAGACGGGGTTGCCGGTACCCGGCGTTGTCCTTGCTTTCGGCAGCTTCGGAGCCGCCACGTCTGGCCCGGACGGGCGCTGGGCGAAAACCGGGCTATCGGGGTTTGTCACGGTGGTGCCGAGCAAGGGACCGGGATGGAGTTTCAAGCCGCCGATGCGCATCGTAACTGGCCCGAATAGCAGCGTGGACTTCGTCTCTCCACTGGGGTGGATAGAGGGATGGGTCTACAAGCATGCCCAGGCGCTTGGCGTTGAAGGCGAGCCTGAGATGATCGTCATCGGGCGCGAGATGACTGCGGATAGCTACGTTCCCCTCCAAGGGGCGACGGTGACAGTGGAGTCTGGGCCTTCTGCGGGCACAACTGTCTCAGGCGCGGACGGACACTTCGTTCTATTGCATCTCATCCCTGGCGAGTACGTGATCACCGTGACTCATCCACGCTTCACAGGACTGCGTTTCATCGGACTGCAAGTGGTCTCGGGGCAGGCAACGTCAATAGGGCAGACTCCACTCGGGTCTCTGCACATGCTCTTCATTGGAATCGCAGACTACGCGTACATACCCGACCTCAACTATACTGAAGCGGACGCGACCACCATGGCAGGCACTCTGTATTTCGATAATTACCTAGCAGGCCAGTATTCGACGGTCCTTGGAAGCGCTGCAACGAAACAGGCCATTCGCAACAGCATACAGGCAATTGGGAGCGCCATGAACTACCAGGACACTTTCATAATGTTCTTCTCCGGACATGGAGCAGGACCTAGTCCAGCCAGCGCGCCGGGAATACCATCATACATGTGCCCATACGATGGCTGGAATGAGGGGACTTTTATAGCAGACTACGAGCTTAGGAGCTGGATCGATCAGTACATACCATACTCGCAATCACATAGAAGCATATTCATTTTCGATTCCTGCCACGCAGGAGGGATGTTCAAAGCGGAGGCGCTGCTAGGTGGGCTAGTGCTGGGTGCAGGGATCGGAGAATTCGCGAGGAACCTGTCGGGTGACGGGCACATAGTGATAGCCGCATGCGATGAGACCGAATCCTCTGTAGAGGGTCCTCAATTCGGCGGTGGACACGGCCTCTTCACATGGGTATTCACGGAAGGCATGAAGATCATGGCCGCCGACGTGAACCATGATGGCTGGGTCACGGTTCAGGAGGCGTTCAACTATGCAAGTTACTGGGTTCCGCGCCACTACTCATCACAACACCCTCAGATGTGGATAGGCAATCAGTACGGGGGCGCGATCTATTCGCCGCTCTATTAGGAACGCCTCGCAGGATAGCTGGGGTCCGGGGAAACCCCTGTTTGCATCCTTGTTTGTATGAGTAAAGTTTCAGTAGGTACAGAGATCTTTCTGTGCCCTAAAACGGAAGG
>JANLFS010000118.1 GCA_024655925.1 Bacillota bacterium
GCTCGCTGATTGTTCCACGAACCGAAGACAGCGTTGATCGCCCCGCGCAACTGCTCCCTCGGATCATCAGGGAAAGGCTTGCCCGTCTTGTCGAGGACAATCTGCTTGTACCGAGCGACGAGTTCACGCAGGTCTTCTGCGGTCAGTTCGGTGTCCAGCCGAACCCCCCGAGCCTGCTTCATCTCGGCGATAGTGTGTTCGAACTCCTCGTGCTCGACTCCGAGCACGACATCTGAGTACATGTGGATGAACCTGCGGTAGCTGTCATAGGCGAATCTGGGATTGCCGGATTTCTTGATGAGGCCCTGAACGGTTATGTCGTTCAGGCCGAGGTTGAGGATGGTGTCCATCATGCCGGGCATCGATACCCGGGCCCCAGACCTGACCGAGAAGAGGAGAGGATTCTCTGCATCACCGAACTTCGCCCCCATGAGACTCTCCACCCGGGCCAGATGCTCATCGATCTCTTCCTCGAGCCCCGCCGCCCACTGCTGACTGTTGGCGTAATACTCGGTGCACGCTTCTGTCGTGATTGTGAAGCCCGGAGGCACGGGGATACCGAGGTTTACCATCTCGGCGAGGCCCGCACCCTTCCCCCCGAGCAGGTTCTTCATGTGGCCAGTCCCTTCTGCCTTATCGCCTCCAAAGAAATACACGTACTTCTTCTGGATGTCCACGATTCCGATCCTCCTATTCAACTCTGGCAGCTTACGAAAAATCGCCACTGAGTTCTTCGCCCGCGCCGGTTTTCCTTCTCCCGGGCTCAACTTTCCCGGCGGGAAAACACGATCTTCGACAAGTCCGCTATCGCCCCAAGAGCATTCTCCACTGACTTCAAGAGACCGAGCCTGTTTGCGCGGATCGCCGGATCCGGTGCCATCACCATCACTGCATCGAAGAACCGGTCGATCTCGCCCCGGATTGCGCTCATCCGCTCCAGCGCCTTTCGGTAAGAGGCAGCATCCGGGACTCCCGTCCGGCCGAGGATCTCTGCCACGTCTCGACTGGCATCCCCAAGCGCCAGGGCTAGTTCACCTTCTCGGGGATCCTCGAACAGGTCTGGGTCGTACGAATCCGACTCTGCATTTCCAGCTATGTTCTTGACCCTGGTAAATGATGTGGCTAGTTCGGCGAACCATCCCTCCTCAACCGCGCCGGCTACTGCCCGGGCGCGTTCATAGACTCTGGCCGGATGCGAGATCCCGGATGCCAGGACCGCATCGGCCACATCATATCGTATGCCTTCCTCTTCAAGGGACACCTTGAGCCTGGCGGCCAGGAAAGACATGACATCCGAGACCACCTCAAGAGAAGGCCTGCACGCCATGGCAGCCTCGGCGAAGAGCCGTGCGGCTCGCTCCACCAGGTGGTCGAGCCCGACCTCGAACCTCCACTCTGCATGGACTGCTACGGCACCAGCCGCCTGCCTGCGGAGGGCATAGGGGTCCGCGGACCCAGTGGGCACCAGTCCGATGCCGAAATACCCCACGACCGTGTCGAGCTTGTCCGCAATAGCCAGAGCCGCCCCGACCTTCGTCTTTGGCAAAGCATCCCCGGAAAACCTAGGAAGGTAGTGCTCGTAGATGGCATCTGCCACCGGGCCCGGCTCGCCTTGGATCCTGGCGTACTCGCGACCCATGACACCCTGGAGTTCCGTGAACTCACGTACCATCGAAGTGACCAAGTCCGTCTTGAGCAGAAGCGCCGCACGCTCCGCATGGTCGATCTCTGCCTGATCGGAGCCGGCAAGGACCTCACGGCCAAGAACCGCGTCTCTCACCGATTTGTCGTACATTGTCCCCAGCTTCTCCTGAAACACCACATTCTTGAGGTCATCGACACGATCAGAGAGACGTCGCCTTGTGTCCTCTTCGAAGAAGAATTTCGCATCCGCAAGCCTGGCGGCAAGGACTTTTTCGTTGCCCACCCTCACCGTGTCAAGATGATCGCGGCCCCCGTTCCTGACCCCGATGAACACTGGAAGCAGCTTGCCTTCCCCGTCACGCACAGGGAAATATCGTTGGTGGTCTTTCATGGGCGTGATCACGCATGCCTCGGGCAGGTTGAGGTAGGCCGAGTCGAACTGGCCGAGGAACGCCGTGGGCCACTCCACGATGTAGGTCACCTCAGAGAGGAGGTCAGGGTCCAGCACCACCTGCCCCCCACGTTCCGCGGCCAGTGCCCGGGCCTGCTCACTAATGGACTCCCGGCGCTTGATCTGATCAACCATGATTCCTGCCTTGGTCACGGTACTGAAGTACTCGGACGCCGAAGGGACCTCCACCCATCCCGGGGAGAGCGTACGATGCCCCGCCGTTAGGCGGGAAGCCGCTACGCCGTTGATCTGGAAATCCACCACGTCCTCGCCCAACAGCGCGACGATCCACCTGATTGGCCTGGCAAACCGGAAGTCACTCGAACCCCATCTCATGGACTTGGGGAAGCTCAAAGCGAAGATGACCTTTGGGAATACGGATGCAAGCACCGAAAGCGCGTCCTCGCCCCGGTCCACTACCCTCGCGAACACATACTCTCCCTGCTCCGTCTCGCGCCGTTTCAGGTCTGAGACCGCCACTCCGGCGGAGCGGGCGAACCCAACAGCAGCCTTCGTCGGGTTGCCTTCGGCGTCGAAAGCCACCCTAGACGCCGGACCTCTGACCAGTCTCTCCAGATCCGACTGGCGCGTGGAGACTCCAGACAGGTACAGCACCAGCCTGCGCGGGCTGCCGTACCCTCGCACATCCTGAACATGCAGGCGATTCGCCGACAGGAGTTCGCGCAGAATGCGGGCGGCCTCATCAACGGCAGGTTGTATGAACCGGGCCGGGATCTCCTCCGCTCCTATTTCCAGAACCGCGTCACGCAGGTCAGCTGTTGACAACCGGATCGCCCTCCTTCTCCTGTCGGCCTATCCACGCCAGTGCGACCTTTCGTGCGAGCGCCCTGACCCTGGCCATGTAAGCTGCACGCTGGGCAGCGCCAAATGCACCCCTTGCATCGAGGATGTTGAATACATGAGAACACTTCAGCACGTAGTCGTACCCGGGGAGGATGAGCCCGACATCGACGCACCTGCGCGCCTCTCGCTCGTACGTTTCGAACGAGTTCATCAGAGCGTCCACATCCGCGAACTCAAAGGAGTACTTGGAGAACTGGTATTCGGAGTCGCGGTAAACGTCACCGTAGGAGAGCCCGTCCACCCATTCAACGTCGAACACGTTATCCACACCTTGTAGGTACATGCAGAGCCGCTCCAGGCCGTAGGTTATCTCAGCAGAGACGGGCCTTACGTCCACTCCCCCTACCTGCTGGAAGTAGGTAAACTGGGTGATTTCCATGCCGTCGAGCCATACTTCCCACCCGGTGCCCCACGCCCCCAGAGTAGGGGCTTCCCAGTTGTCTTCGACGAACCGGATATCGTGCTCCCTCTGGTCGATGCCGATGGCGGCGAGACTTGCAAGGTAGATGTCCTGCACATCGTCGGGGCTGGGCTTGAGTATAACCTGGTATTGGTGATGCTGGAACAGCCGGTTTGGGTTCTCCCCGTACCTGCCGTCTGCCGGCCTTCGCGACGGCTGGACATATCCAACATTCCACGGATCTGGTCCCAGAACTCGAAGAAAGGTCGACGGGGCCATGGTCCCGGCACCTACCTCGATGACGTACGGCTGTTGGATGGTGACCTTCCTTTTCGCCCAGAACCCTTCGAGGGCGAGGATGAGGTCCTGGAAGTTCAATCGAATTCCCTCCCAACGAACGAGTGCAACATACTTCTCAGAATGGCAGGTCCGATAGGCCGCGAGTGAGGAGCCGCAATACGGAAGGGCTCACTCCCAACTCCATGAGGGCTGCCACAGCGAGCAGAGGGACCACAACAAGCACCAGGATGGCGGCGGACTCCGCGACTATCCTGCCGAGATCTGCCCGGGACGCCCGCCCCGCCCAGACCACCGGGGCAAAGAGGCCTATCCTGAGCCCCATCGCCTGCCCGATGAGAAATGCAGGCAATTCGAACAGCCCGTGGGGTAGCAACCCCAGCGCTACGACATGAAGAGGCATAGTGCCCCGCACCACCAGAAGCTTGGCACCTGCCCCGATGAGGACACCGTTGACCGCTATACCAAGGATCGGGACTATACCGAGGATCCACCCAAAGGCCAACGATATCAGAGTCACCTTGAGGTTGTTCCAGAACAGGATGACAACTCGCCAGCCGGGCGTCACGCTCTCCAATACTTCCTTGAGCCTCACAAGGCTGCGAAAGATCCACGGAAGGGATCCACTGGAATCCGAGAAGCCGCGGTAGCCCACGATGACACAGGTGACAAAGAGGACTGCAGCGAATACCAGGTACCGTCTGAACCCGAACAGCGCACGCGGCAGTACCCGGAGATAGAGGTTGGAGACTGCTCTCATCGGCTGTCGGCCCTCCTCCCCCGCACCAAGAAAGGCCCCCATCCCTGACTCTTCGTTCGAGGGACGAGAGCCCACGCTCCCGCAGCACCGGGCACATTCACTTGGTGATACTATAGCAAAGACTGGCTATCCTGTCAATTGGGCTGCCCCGGTTGCCCCGGCGACCCCGGTGACGGGGACTCAAGCCTCACTGAACACTTGGAAGCAAGTGCAGCAATAGCCCCCACCGCCGCCAGCTGTGGGGCCCAGATAGCCCCGACCACTCCTGCCGCCACGGGTATGTTGGCCAGCTGCGTGCCTTCCCTCTCCACCACGAGCCTGATCGATGAGCCGCGCTTGACCAGCTCAGTCACGCGATCGATCCATCCCTGGTCTTGCCCGCCCCCGCCAGTTGCCTCGCCGTCACCTTCCGCGAGCAGGTCACGCTCTGCCATGACGAGGGCCTGCACGAGGTCGCCGTCGGCAGCTTCAAGATATGCCGCAGCTTCCTCATAAGTGAGGTCTATCCTCGCCCGGAGCTGGTCAATCTTCTCTAGATCCACTTTCACCTTCCTGCCTCCCACCTATGCTGGTTATCTCCTCGATGAAATCAAGGGAGCGCAGCCTCCGCTCTACCCGGTGGTCGACGTATGCCCTGAATGCTCGGTCCAGTTCAGCTCGAGTGCCAGATCCCGGCGAGAGTGCGGGGATCCGGCGATAGTCCCACGCAAGCAGCCGCTTCGCTGTTTCACGCGCCGCGGGGGAGAACGCAACCGCGTTCACATCTCGCGTCCTGCACTTCGCACATAGAAGCCCGCCCGCCCCGGGCCCGAGCCAAGGAGCCGCTGCCTCTGGGGCCCCGCACCCGACGCATCTTTCGAGTTCGGGCTGGAATCCCATCTCCGACATGAACTTGATCTCAAAGGCACGGGTCACCATTGCCGGATCTGAGCCTTCATCAAGCGCGCGGAACGTTGCCAGGGCAAGGGAGAACAGGCTTTCGGACCGCTCGCGTTCACCGGTCATCCTGTCGATCAGCTCAGCGACGTAAGAAGCGTATGCCATCTTCTCGAGGACCGTTGTAAGGGACGGAAAACCAGGCAGCATCTCCACCTGGCTCAGGGTGTCGATATTCCGGCCCCGGAAGACCAGGAATTGACCACGGGAGAACTGCTGAGTCGACCCTGAGTGGCGGCTCCTCGTGCGTCTTGCACCCCGGGCCACCGCCTCAAACTTCCCCTCGTCAGGGCTGAGGATAGTGAGTATGCGGTCAGCCTCGCCGAAATCCCTCACCCTCAGGATGATCCCTTCGCACCGGAACAGCGACAAACCGCATCACCCTTCGGACGCGGGCCGCCTCGGTCCGCGTATAGTACGTTTCCCAATGGTCAGCTGCGGTATGCGGAAGACTTCCTGTTGTAGCGTTCTTCCTCGCTGAACACACACCCACAGTAAGGCTGGCGGTACAGGCCCATATCCACAGACATCTTAATACTCTCTCGGAACCCCGGCCGGAAGTCGAAGTAGGCAAACGCCACCCCGTTGTCCCGGGCAGCTTCCTCCCCAACCTCTCGTACAAGCTCGTGGTCCTGGTAGGGGCTGATGAGCAGTGTAGTGGTGAATGCATCGAAACCCTCTCTCGCTGCCATGGCAGCGGCGGGCATAAGCCGCATCCGGTAGCACTTTGCGCATCGGTCCCGCCCCTCCGGGCCGACCTCCTGGAGGAATTCGCGGAGCCCGTATGAATCGTCAACGAAAGCGTCGTACGCCACCATCGCGCAGTAGTCCGTGAAAGTGTCGAGTCTGTGTCGGAACTCCCGGTAAGGGTGTATGTTGGGGTTGCGGAAGTAACCCCGGACATCATGACCCATGCCCCTCAAGCTCGCAAGGCAGTAGGTGGTGCATGGCGCGCAACACGAGTGAAGCAAGATCTTCATAGCAGAGTCGCCTGCCCGTTCCCGGGGTACTCGCGCCCCACATGTTGGTACGCGCGGAGAGTCGCCACGCGGCCCCTGGGAGTTCTCTCCAGGAACCCAAGCTGGAGAAGGTAAGGTTCATACACGTCTTCGATGGTATCGCGCTCTTCGTTTATGGATGCGGCGATGGTCTCGATGCCGACAGGTCCGCCACCGAACTTATCGATTATCGTCGTGACTATTCTCCGGTCAAGCCGGTCCAGGCCAAGCTCATCCACTTCGAACATGGTCAGAGCCTCAGAAGCCACAGGGAGCGTAATCTCTCCGCCCACCCGGACCTGGGCGAAATCTCGGACGCGACGGAGCATACGGTTGGCTATTCTCGGGGTCCCTCGAGACCGGCGAGCTATCTCCCGCGCACCGCTTTCGTCGATTCGCACTCGGAGCACTTCAGCGGACTTCCTGATTATGGTCGTGAGGTCGTCCACTCCATAGAATTCCAGCCGGTGTACAACTCCGAACCTGTCTCGGAGAGGTGACGAAATGAGCCCAGCACGGGTCGTGGCCCCCACCAGGGTGAACCTCGGGATGTCAATGCGGATGGACCGAGCGGACGGACCTTTGCCGATTATAATGTCCAGGGCGAAGTCCTCCATCGCCGGGTAGAGTATCTCCTCAACGGCCCGGTTGAGCCTGTGAATCTCGTCTATGAAAAGCACATCGCCGGTGCCCAGATTGGTGAGGATCGCCGCCAGGTCCCCTGCTCGCTCCACCGCCGGCCCCGAGGTGACCCTGAGTCTCACTCCCAGTTCATTTGCGATTATGCCTGCGAGAGTGGTCTTGCCGAGCCCGGGTGGGCCGTACAGCAGCACATGATCCAGGCTCTCGCCTCGAGCCAGGGCGGCCTGGATGAAGATGGTGAGGCTCTCTTTCAACTTCTCCTGACCTATGAACTCCTCAAGCCTCTTCGGTCTGAGGCTCAGTTCAGCGCTGCGGTCATCGTCGGTGGGCTCTGGGCCCACGACCCGTTCGTCCAAAAGACTCCCTCCGATCACTCAGCCCGAGCGAGGCGGGAAAGCGCGGCTTTGATGATCGCGGCAGGTTGGTCCGAGGGCTTGTCTCGAAGCACTGCTCTTACTGCGCGGTCCGCCTCAACCACGGTGTAGCCCAGCGCGACCAGCCCCCGAACAGCGTCACCATGGGCGTCCCCCAGGCCCCCGGCCACCTCCCTCTCCTCGAGGGCGTCGGGGCGCATGATGGCGCCGACTTTGTCGCGAAGCTCCAGGGCGAGCCTTTCTGCGGTCCTCTTGCCAACGCCGGGCGCGGTGGAAAGCGTCCGGGTGTCCCCGGTGGAGATGGCAAGAAGAAGCCGGTCCGGGGACAAGACCGACAGCATGGCAAGGGCGGTCTTGGGGCCGATCCCTGACACGTCCTGCAACATGTTGAACAGGCTCCGCTCCTCCTCAGACTCGAACCCGTAGAGTGTGACTGCGTCCTCTCTCACTATCATCACAGTGAGCAGACGGGCCTCATCCCCCGGCCTCCCTATGGACGCCCTGGTCGACGAGGGAACGAACACCCGAAAACCGATCCCGCCGGCGTCGAGAACCACGGCATCTCGCTCGACGGCAGCTACTATCCCCTTGAGCTGGGCAATCATCTTGTACCACCATCCCGGGCCACTTTCTCCATGTAAGGCGATGTGGTCAGGTGACAGATGGCAATGGCGAGCGCGTCGGCAACATCATCAGGTCGCGGCTCATCGGAGAGGCCGAGGAGGAGCCTCACCATGGCCTTCATCTGATTCTTGTCAGCTCGCCCGTACCCTGTGACCGCCAGCTTCACCTGCAGAGGGGTGTACTCGGCGACCGGCAGCCCCGCCCGGGCGCACGCAAGAAGGCTCACTCCACGCGCCTCTCCAACGGCCAGGGCGCTCTTCGCGTTGGTGTTGAAGAAGAGCTGCTCAACCGCGGCACAGGAGGGCTTGTCCTTCTCGATGATGTCCGACAGCTCGTCATAGATGTGACACAAACGAGACACTAGAGGTCTGTCAGGTTCGGTGGAGATGTACCCTGCGTGCACGCACAGGAACTTCCCTTCCTGTTCGCGGACGAGACCAAACCCCGTAGTCGCAGTTCCAGGATCAATGCCCAAAACGAGCATGCTGTGTACCCCCGGA
>JANLFS010000119.1:0-562 GCA_024655925.1 Bacillota bacterium
GCCAACGGAACCAGAGCGGAAGATAGTCTTCTCACATTCCTTCCCTCCTCAAGAACCGAGGAGTCCACGGACGACCCTGTTCTTGAGCGCGACGACCGTGAGCCGCATCACGGACTTCGCCGGCTCATCTCCGAGTTTCATCGCGAGCGCCAAGTCTGCCCCAAGCCGGTAGGTGACTGTCATACGACACTCCCCTCTCTTCTGTCCACGTTCTGATTATAGCATAGCATCCGATGCTTCCAGTGTTAATCGGGCAAACTAAGACGAGGCCGGAGGAGGATCTCCGTTGAAGTACCTGCTGTTGCTCGCAGTCATCCTCATCATGGCGAACTCGTGGAGGTATGCCTATGCTGCCTGGCGGGAGAAGAACCGCTTTGGCGCAGTTGGCCTCGTACTCTTTACGCTTGGCACCATCGCGCTCGTAGCGTGGCAGCTATTCGCGGCACGCTAGACTTTGGGCCTCACGGGACCCATCGTCACGCCGTACCGCCTGACTTCGAACCGTGCCGAGACGGTTATCTCAAGCTTCTTGAAGGTGTCATGCCACCTCTCCCCCGCCGAT
>JANLFS010000119.1:572-8466 GCA_024655925.1 Bacillota bacterium
TCCTCCCATCTCCGCACGGAGAGCCTCTTCCGGAAAGCCTCTCCGACACCTAGAAAATCCGTTCCGAACTCCCGTTGCGCCAGTTGGACGCAGTGGGTGAGCTCATCCTGCATCTTCTTCGATAGCTCGTCGTTTATCCGTTGCACTTCCTCGGGGGTCAAGAATTCCCGGGGTGACTTGATCTCCCTGATCTCAACGTGGCCTTTCACCGTGATATGCACGGGGACGCGGGACAGGTCAGGCTCAATGCGTCCGGTCCTAATCGAAGATGTCGCATCCATGACGAACACACCGATCGTGCCCGGAGCATCCCCCGGGGCGGGTGCGGTGAATGAGTACCTTTGCAGCTCGTTCCGGAGCATGAGCGCCATGGCAGTCTCTTCAGAAGACAGCCACCCGATCATCTTGTCACCGTGGAAGACTGCAGCTCCACATACTTCGAGCTCCTGAGGCTTTTGCTGGGTCTGCCCCCCGGGTCCGGCTTCAGACGGCCCTCCTCCTTCCGCGCCGCCCTGCCCTTGGGAGGCCCTGGGCGGGGCCGTGGGTCCGCCTCCCGCCGGCGCACCCGCGGCCTCTCCACCTTGCCCAACCTTCTGATCCGGCAGGCTGACGCGGGCCAAGAGGGGTTGGTCCCCCGCTTGCTCCAGGGAGGTGATCACCCGGAGAAACGTTGACATCGGAGCGGTGGACGGACGGTCCGCATTCCTCATAATGGAGTTTATGAGTGTGGACGCCATCGGTTCCTGCGGGGACTCAACAGACAGGAGTTCCTCGACTGAGTCAGGAGTCACCACCAGCAATGACTTGTAACGGAACTGAGCATCTCGCGCGAAGATATCCAGGGCCTCGGCAATGCCCGCACGCGCGAACTCTTCTCCCAGCACCACGGTGCGGACATGCCCCAGGAAGAGGCTCCGACCGGACCTCGTTTCGAGCGCGCGCAAGGCTTGCCACACGCTCCCCCCCACTGCACTGCCAAGCCAGGCCGTCCCGTGCTGGGCCTCCTCGGGCTTCGAGGAGGGTATGACCACCTGCACCCAGACTCGCAGTTCCTCGCTGGCTCTTCCGGCGCCGGCCTCCGCACGGTCTATGCCCAGGCCCATTATGAACCCGACATCTTCGATCTCCCGCGCGTCCGTGCACCCGCCCACCGTCATGGGGAGAACAAGGAGCAGCAAGCAAATCCATACAGCCTCAAGAGATCTAGCTTTGCCCTGGACTTGGCCCATCCTCATGCGCCGCCCCCTTTCCGCGCCACAACGCCCCTGCCAAGAGCGCAAGAGGAAGCGCAACGCTGTAGTACACCGCGTACCGGCGGAAGTAGTCCAGCGTGACGAAGGACTCCACGATATTCTCAGGAATCAGGCTCAACGTCAGGGTCAAGACTCCGTAAGGCAGGACAAGAGGCCGGTAGTCCCTGAGGCCCAAGACGTCCGCGGTGGACGAGACACTGGCGTAGAAGACCGCAGCAAGTTTCGTAATGGCTATAGTGAACCAAAGGACAAGGAAGATGATCTCCCCGCGCTCCAAGAACTCGCCCACTCCAACCATCCGCGCAGTCTCGACCGCCGGGAAAGTCACTCTCGCGATTCCGCGGGTACCGAGCATCATGACGCCGAACGCAGTCGACAGAGCCATGACTGTCGTGCCGATCCCCACCCCCGTGGCCAGGGCCCGGGCCACACCTTTCTTACTCCGGAGGTACTTGAGGACCGCCAGCATTATGATTACCTCTCCCGTGTAGGACCCGGCCGAGACCGCCCCGAGCAGGATCGGACCCGGACCCTGCCCCAATACGGGCAGGAGCCTGCCGGGGACGGAGACTGGCAGCGCCAGCCCGACGAGTGCCACCAGAGACACCACCGCGACTGCAAAGAACACCATAGAGACTCTGGCGATGGGCTCGATTCCCAGGTAGGCTGCGTACACCACAAGTGCGTAAAAGACTCCGCTCACCACTCCGGTTGGAGTCACCTGAAGGAATGCAATTGATATGGCGAGGACGAACTGCCTCGATGCGATGGCTAGGATTGCTGTGCCATAGGCCGCGAAAGTCAGCCCCACCAGCCTCCCCAGGGCCAGGCCGAAGACGCTCTCGGACATCTGAACCAATCCCAGATCAGGAAACCTGACCGCGAGGGCGCCGCAGGCCGCCGCGACGCCCACCCCCAGCACTCCCCCGAGGAACATAGAGATCCACCCAGCGTTCCCTGCGATGGAGACCATCACCTTGGGGACGGCAAGGAATCCGGTCGCGAAGACGATGAGGGCGGCCAGAACTATTACTTGCGTGTAGCGGATCTCATCGCTCTTCTTCGTCGCGGCTGCCTCCTTCCTGACCCTGCAGGCCCCCGGCTGGGGTATCCCCGGCAGTGCCCTCCGAGTTCCCCTCTTCGGCTTCCTGGGCACGTTTCGCCACGCCGGGGCTCCAGGTCCGGATGAAAGCTTTCTGGCGAATCATGTCAAGAGGCCGGGCGTAGCTCGGCCTTCTCTGGAACATGAAGACCGGTGAACGCCAGATCACATCGCGCACGGTTTCTCGGGGCTTCATCAGCGGCTCGAGGTAAGGGACTCCGAAGGACGTGAGCGAACCCAGGTGAAGAGATATGGCCAGGACTCCAGCCATGACGCCGTAGAGCCCCAAGCCTGCACCCAGCAGGAGCAGCGGAAACCTGAGCAGGCGGAGAGCGAGGCCTGTCGGGTAGTGAGGTATGGCGAACGATGCCAGCCCGGTTATGGCGACAACAATGACCATTATGGGGCTGACGAGTCCGGCGGACACCGCAGCATCCCCCAACAGAAGGGCGCCGACGAACCCCATTGTCTGCCCCACTGGATCGGGAAGCCGCACGCCCGCCTCCCTTATCAGCTCCAAGGACACTTCCATGAGGAGCGCCTCAACGTAAGCCGGGAATGGCACCGGCATATGGGTGCCTGCTATGGTCAGGGCGAGCCCGGTCGGCAACATCTCCTGGTGGAAGGTGGTTACGGCCGCGTAGACCGCAGGCAGCAGCAGCGCCAACACACCGGAGACGTACCGGAGAAGGCGCAGTGGTCCTCCGAAAGGTGCCCGCTCGTAGTAGTCCTCGGGCGATTGGAAGAAGCTTGCCATGTTGGCCGGGACCATCAGCGCAAGAGGGCTTCCGTCCACGAGGATGCCCACCAGACCCTCTGAGAGCCCCGCCGCGAACCTGTCAGGGCGTTCAGTGTATTGAACCTGGGGGAAAGGCGAATAGGGATAGTCCTCGATGAACTGCTCGAGGAATCCCGAGTCCGGGAGAATGTCCGTCTTGATCGCTTCGATCCGCTTCTTGACCTCGCGGACCAGCTCTGGGTTGGTGAGGCCCTCTATGTAACCCACGACGATGTCTGTCTTGGATCGCTCACCCACCTCCATCGAGTCAAGTCTGAGGTTCGGCGACTTGATCCTCCGGCGGACCAGGGCAGTGTCTGCGCGGAGGAGTTCCGTAAACCCTTCTCTCGGCCCTCGGATCACTCTCTCGGCGTTGGGCTCGCCCACGTTCCGGTGTTCCCAGCCTTTGGTCTCGAAGACGATGCATTTCGGGCTTCCCTCAATGAAGAGGGCGGTTTCCCCGGCGAGCACCCGGCTTATGACCGAGTCCAGCGTGTCGTAGAGCGTGGCCTGGCCAGATGGAAGAAGGTGGGTCATGAGGACACGTGCGACGTTCTCCTCGGTCATGTCCTCGGGCCGGAGCCTCGGCCCTCGCCCGGAGAGCATGACAGATCTCAGGGCCATAAGGTTGATGGTGTTCCGGTCCGTAAGCCCCTCTACGTAGAACAGGATGGCGTCCAGCTCGGGTTCGGTCCCGATAACCAGCCGCCGTATGATGATGTCCGCGCTTTCGTTGCCCAATTCGCGGCGAAGCTCCTGCTCCACGCGGTCCAACGACTTGGGTATGGGGGGGCCGGCCTGCCCGCCGCCGGTCATCTCTGGACTTGACCCCTGCTCGGTTCCGGCAGCTCGGGCCGTGTCCTCGCTCCGGCCCATGTCCTCAGGAAGCGCCGGCTTCTTGGAGAGGAGCATTCTTGGCTGCATTTTCGAGGTTCGTGTGAGTCTTCTTGGAGTTCTCAAGTATCGGGCCTCCGCACTCCGTGTCCCCGAAAACGGAATCTCTCGTTCAATTTGCCCACGGAAGCGGGGTTTATGCCGTGCACAATGCGTGCACACCAATGAGCAAGGGGAGAGACCGGAGTCTCTCCCCAAAAGGACCGGATCTTGAGAGGGGGGCAAGGTTAGCTGCGGTACCGCCTCTTCCGCGCCGCCTCGGACTTTTTCTTCCGGCGGACGCTCGGCTTGTCGTAATGCTCGCGCTTTCGAATCTCTGAGAGAACACCAGCCTGCTGACACTGGCGCTTGAACCGGCGGAGGGCGCTGTCCAGCGACTCGTTCTTGCCGACTCTTACTTCTGCCATACGAATTCCCCCCCTCTCCGCCCACAGTCATCTCACGATGAGGGACCTCACGGCGTTGTGTGACACTCCACGAGGCAATCTTGACAAATTATACTGCACACTCCGGAAACGTGTCAACGGCACATCCGCCCAGGTCGTCCAGGCCAACCGTGGCCTAGCCTGGGGGCCACGCGAGTGACCTGCCCCCGAGCACGTGGAAGTGGATGTGGCCCACGCTCTGTCCAGCGTCTGCTCCTGAATTTGCGACTACTCTGAACCCCGTTTCGGCGATTCCGAGATCGCGGGCAAGCGACGCAGCGAGGCGGAGGATTCTGCCCACAAGCCTGTCGTGAGCTTCATCGAGATCCAGGATACTCGGCACGTGCTCGCGAGGAATGATGAGAAAATGGATCGGAGCCTGTGGGTTTATGTCCCGAAACGCCACAAGCTCGTCGTCTGCGTGGAGAACTGTTGCCGGGATCTCCCCAGCCGCAATCCTGCAAAAGACGCAAGTCTCCATGGGCCCTACACCCCCTAATAGCCTGAACATGTTTCGACAATGCTCAACTCGATCCTTCCTCCGTGGCCACAACAGAGTCGTCCCTGGCTTCGGTGACCCGCACCTTAACTAGATCGCCCGGGCGGCTCGTCCCCCGGACCACCGCCCTCACGTAGTTCGAAGTGAGCCCCTCGTATGATCCTCCCTCCGCCTGCTCCACCAGAATATCCACTGCCCGGCCGACCATCGACTGGTGGAATTCCAGCGCGAGTCTGCGTCCGAGTTTGATCAGGGCAGAGCTCCGCCGTTCCTTCTCGGCGCGAGGCACTTGCCCCGGCATGTCCCACGCGGCAGTTCCCCGTCTTCGGGAGAATTGGAACACATGGAGCCTGGAGAAGCGGATCCTCTCCACTGCTGAGAACGTGCTGGAGAATGCCTCCTCGTCCTCGCCTGGGAACCCAACAATCACGTCAGTAGTGAGGCCGAGGTCTGGGATCCGCTCCCGGGCAGAACGGACAACCTCTTCGTACTCGGAAACCGTGTACCTGCGGTTCATGAGCGAGAGCACTCGGTCGCTGCCCGACTGAAGCGGGACGTGCAGGTGCGCACAGACCTTTGCGGACTCTGCCATCACATCAAGAAGCCGATCCGTGACATCAGTGGGATCGATCGAACTGAGCCTGACCCGGGCAATACCCGGGATTCCGGCCACGAGGACCACAATGTCCGCGAGGTCGGGCCTCCCCCCGAAGTCCCTCCCGTAGAAGCCGAGGTGGATTCCGGTGAGGACCACCTCTCTGAACCCCGCCTGCGCCAGGCGGGAGACCTCGTCCCGGACGTTGTCGGGGTCACGGCTCCGAACGGGCCCCCTCACGTACGGGACCCTGCAGTAGGAACAGAAGCTGTCGCAACCGTCCTCTATCTTGACGAAAGCCCGGGCACGCTCGGCCGACCCTTCCACCTGCAGCTCCTCGTACTCCCTGCAAGCCCTGGCATCTATCGTCTCCACAACCTGCCCATGTTGCTCCAGCGCACGCAGGACCGCATCCACGACTCCGCGGCGAGGCGTCGTGCCGGTAACCACACGGACTCCGGGAATTGCCTGGAGTTCGCGGGGAGCCGACTGCGCGTAGCACCCAGTCGCCACGACCACCGCGTCCGGGTTGCGCGTCACGGCCCTACGCAGCATCTGCCTGGATTTCTTGTCACCGGTCTGAGTGACCGTACAGGTGTTCACCACATACACATCTGCACTCTCTTCGAAAGGCACTACCTCGAACCCTGCCCGCCGGAAGAGAGCGGCAAGAGCTTCCGAGTCGTACTGGTTGACCTTGCACCCGAGCGTCGCCAAGGCGACTTTCATTAGGTAACCGGAAACCTCCCTAGGAATGGTACTATAGAGTCTACCCCTTCCATAACGCGTTGGCAACGAACAACGCTGAACAACGCCGAGAGGGTGTGTACGCGACCGTCCGGTGGGCGTCCATGGCCGCATTCCGCCCGTACACCCCCGATGCCAGTCGTTGCGCATACTTCTCTCTGTCAGTATAATCATGCGCAATATACCATCCCAGGGTGGAATACATCAAGAAAGGGTGTGACACTGTGAAAAGGCATCTAGCACCACTCTTAGTTCTTGCCCTCGTGCTCAGCTCCATCGCGCTCGTACCGGTGTACGCTGCTCCGCAGGCTGAGGCCGCACTTAGCTACGTCGAGGCCAACCGCGATGCCATAGTGCGGGACTGGATCGAGTTAGTCCAGATCCCCGGCAAGTCCACTAAGGAGCAGAAACGGGTCGAATGGATCCGGGAGAAGTTCGAGGAGGTGGGCCTCCTTGATGTCAAAGTGGATGAGATGGGCAACGTGACAGGGTTCATCGCCGGTGCTCCAGAAGGTCCCACCGTTCTGTTCGCCGCCCATATGGACACGGTGTTCGAGAACGACACAGACCTCACCCCCACCATCAAGGACGGGAGACTCCACTGCCCAGGGTCAGGGGACGACACCCCGTCAGTAGTAGGGCTCATATGGCTCGCCAAGGCCCTCAAGGAGACTGGAACTCGCACGAATGCGAACCTGATCCTCGCCGCCACAGTCCAGGAGGAGATCGGGCTCAAGGGTATGGCCTACCTGATGGACCACATAGACCGCAAAGTCGACATGGTCGTGGCTGTCGACGGTGGACTAGGAGGGGTAACCGCCGGGGCGCTTGGAATCAAGTGGGTGAAGGCGATCTTCACCACTCCGAGCGGGCACACCCTTTCGAGCATGGGCAAGCCTTCGGCTGCGAAGACCCTCGGCGTCGCCCTGGGGAAGGTTTACGAGTTCCAGGTCGAGCAAGATCCCCGCATTCACCTGAACTGCGGAGTGCTCGGCGGCGGGACGGTGCCGAACGCAATCTGCGGCGAGGCATGGATGACAATTGACATGAGGAGCCAAGACGGGGCCGCGCTCTCCAAGTTGAGCGACAATGTCTTCGCCGCCCTCCGCGCGGCAGCGGCAGAGACCGGCGCCACGTTCACTTACGAGATGATGAACGACATACCCGCCGGCGTGTTGCCTGGAGCGGCCGAGCACAAGCTCACCACCACAGCAGTTGAGGTCCTGAGGGAACTCGGGTTCAACCCCACGGTCGGGTTTGCCGGGGCGACCGACGCCAACGTCGGGATCGCGAAGGGAATACACTCCATCAACATAGGCATGACGAAGTCGTCTGGCGGGCACTCGTTCGAGGAGTCTTCGGAGATCGAGTCGATCCACACTGGAATGAAGCAGCTGATCATGCTTGCCACGAGGCTGTAGCGGTGTAGGCTGCACCGATGACCGCAGCGCGCTCCGGCGGGATCGAATCCCTGCCGGAGTGCGCGTCTCATGAAGCATTCTGTAACTGAGACAGACTGAGTAAAGTTCAGGTGGGTCGGGCCTCTCCGGGAGGCCCGGGGAGAAAAGAAGGACAGGGAGTCCTTTCCTCGAAACGAGTGA
>JANLFS010000120.1 GCA_024655925.1 Bacillota bacterium
GGACGGGGGCTCGATGGTGTCTTGGGGCACCCGCAACACTTCTGACACACCGTCCCCTGTGCTTGTGACCGTGGATTCCCGGTACCTGCGAGGCATCGCCAAACTTGGCTCGCGGCTGATCATCCTGCTAGATCTCGACCAGGTTCTTTCACCAGGCGAGAAGAAATCCCTCGAGGCACTGGAAGCGGGACAGCTCGTTGCGGACGCTTCGTAGGAGGCCTTCCCATGGACCAATCCTTCGGAATCACCTCTGAGGATATCGCTGTCTTCCTCCAGGAGGCCCTCGAGCAGTTGCAGTTGCTCGAGGATGATCTACTGGTCCTGGAACAAGACAGAGCAAACCCGGAGGTCCTGTCGGAAATCTTCAGGGCAGCCCATACCCTCAAGGGGTCTTCCGCGACCCTGGGACACGAGAGAATGGCCAGACTCGCGCACTCCATGGAGAGTGTCCTCGATGGCTTGAGGAAGAACGAGATCACAGTGACTCGACACACCATCGATGTGCTCTTCCAGTGCCTGGACGCCCTGCGTGCCCTGACGAAGGAGATCGCAACTGGGGAGCAAGACGGCACAGACGTGTCCGGGCTCACCGCCAGGCTCGAAGAGATACAGGACAACCAGACGACGGGCATGGGCGGGGACAGTACGATTCTGGTCGTGAGATTCTCTGCCGGGTGCGTGATGCCTGCGGTCCGTGCGTACCAGGTCGTTGACAGACTGATGGGGCAGTTCGACGTCCTGGCGACAGTCCCCGGAATGGACCGGATCGAGGCAGGGGACGAACTCCAGGAGCTTCGAGTCATCCTCTCTCTCGGCGCACACGGCGAGAACCCGGAGAGGGCCCGGGAGGTTGCCCTCTCTGTGGGTGATGTGATCGGGGCAGAGTTCATCCGGGACGCCGGAAGACCCGGGACACCCTGCGCAATCGGCGCGGCCGGCACCTCCGGCGCGTGCGTCGCGCCGGAGGCACCCGGCTCGCCGCCGGGTGCAACTCGTGCGCCTGTCTCGGCTAGCTCTGGCGGGAACCAGAAGAGAGATGCTGCTTCCGTGAGCTCCGCCACTGTCAGGGTAGACGTCTCTAGACTAGACACCCTGTCCAACCTCGTTGCGGAGCTAGTGATCGACCGGACACGTCTTGCACAGATCGAGAGCAGGATCGCCGCGAAGCACGGTGAAGATGAATTACTTTCCGACCTCAACCGCACCTCCATGCACATAGGCAGGCTCACCACGGAACTGCAGGAGGCCATAAACAAAGCCCGGATGCTGCCCATCGAAAAGGTGTTCCGCAGGTTCCCGAGAATGGTTAGGGACCTCGCGCAGAAACACGGCAAGGATGTGGATTTCGTCATCGAGGGCGAGGACACGGAGCTCGACCGGTCGGTGAGCGAGGAGATAGGCGATCCCATCATCCACCTGCTCAGGAACGCGGTGGGGCACGGGATCGAATCGCAGGAGGAGCGGGTGGCCTCGGGGAAGCCTCCCCGGGGCGCGCTCAGGCTTTCTGCGTTCCGGGAGGAGAACTGCATAGTCATCCAGGTGCAGGATGACGGGAGAGGGATAGACATCGAACGAGTCAAGGCGTCCGCTATCAGGCGCGGCCTGATCTCCGAGGAGGCGGCCATGCGCCTGCCAGACCGCGAGGCTGTCAACCTCATATTCTCCCCCGGTCTGTCCACTGCAGAGAAGGTGGATGACACATCGGGCCGGGGGGTTGGAATGGACATTGTCAGAAAGAATATCGAGAAGCTCAACGGCTCCGTCAGCATCGAGACCGCTCCCGGCCAAGGGACGACTTTCACTGTGAAGCTTCCGCTGACTCTGGCAATTATCCATGCTCTTCTTGTCTCAGTGGAATCGAGGATCTATGCGATTCCACTTGCGTCGGTTGTGGAAATCACCAGGGTCGAGGCTGAGAATATCCGGACTGTGAGAGGCCGCGAGGCAATTCTGGCAAGAGGCGCCGTCGTACCACTGATCCGGCTGCACGAAGTCTTTGGATTCCCGGGCGCGGACGGACGGAGCGGGGCCCGGGCTTTTGCCGTGGTTGTCTCGAGCCCGGAAGGATGGGTTGCCCTGGTTGTGGACTCTCTCCTGGGGGAGATGGAGGTCGTCATAAAGAGCCTCGGCGCTTTCGTGGGCAACATACCGGGAGTGTCGGGGGTGACAATACTTGGGGATGGCAGGATCGCGCTCATTCTGGACATCCCCAGCCTTGCCCGGAAGATTGTGGACGAACGACATGCCGGGTAGCTCAGAAAGGGGGAACGGCCAGGGTGGCACAGGTGACTGACGAATGCGGTGCGGTGGCGATAGAATCCCTCAGGCGTATCGCGGTTTGGGGTACCGACCGGCTGGCCAAGGCGCTTTCACTGATGGTCGGGCGTCCTGTGGGAGTTCTGCCGCCTAGAGTTGCCTTTGTGCCCCTGCGTTCCATTTCCGACATCGCCGGCGGGCCTGAGTCTGCCGCGCTTGGCTCGTATCTGTCGGTTTCAGGGGATTTGACAGGGCACGTGATTCTCCTGATTCCCGTGGACTCCGCCAGGGCCCTTGCTGACCTGGTCATGGGCAACCCCGCGGGAACAACGACAGGTCTGGATGAGATGGCCTTGTCTGCCCTCTCGGAAGTGGCCAACATCACGGGGTCTTCGTTTCTGAATGCAATCGCAGACTCCGCGAATCTCGTCGTGCTGCCGAGCCCTCCGTGCTTAGCGATGGACATGACCGCCGCCCTTCTGAGCAGCGTCCTCTCGGGGCTCTACACCGAATCTGACGAGGCGATCATAATAGAGACCAGGTTCATCGAGACCGAACGGGAGGCACGCGGGTTCTTCTTCCTTGCTCTCGACGCAGATTCACTGGACAGACTTGTGCAAGTACTGAGAGCGGGTGTGTGATGGCCCCTGAGGTTGTGGCTGTGGGAATCGGCGAGATCAAAGTCTCGGCAAGACATGATGTCACGCTGGTTGCGTATGGGCTGGGATCATGCATCGGAGTGGTGGTTTGGGATCCGGACCGGCGGGTGGGGGGACTGGCCCACGTGGTGCTGCCGGACAGTTCGATAGGGTTGGGCAGAGATGGAGTATCACAACCGGAAAGGTTTGCCGATACCGGTATCCCCCTGCTGCTGCAGGCCGTCGAGAGACTGGGCGCGTTGCGACAATCGCTGAGAGCCAAGATCGCTGGCGGCGCAAAGATGTTCGTCACTCCGACCGCTAGTGACGTGTTGGACATTGGGGGCAGAAACGCGAAAGCAGTCAAGGAGGCGCTCGCGGAGGCGCAAGTCCCTTTGGTCGCAGAGGACATCGGGGGAACTGTGGGCCGCACAATGAGGTTCATACCGGGCCAGGGCCGGGTTTTTGTGAGAACACTGGGTATGAAAGAGCGGGAGCTCTGAGGGCTTTGGGGGGTGTAGTCAGTGGCCGGGATCCTCGTGGTGGACGACGCCGCTTTCATGAGACTGAGGTGTGCGAAGCTCCTGACGCAGCACGGGTACTCAGTTCACGAGGCCGAGAACGGGCTTGACGCTGTGACCAAGTATGCTGAGCTTAAGCCGGACCTAGTCCTTATGGATATCACTATGCCCACTATGGACGGCATTACGGCACTTCGCGAGATCCGCAGGTTGGATGCATCAGCAAAAGTGGTGATGTGCTCCGCGATGGGACAACAAGCCATGGTGATCGAGGCCATAAAATCCGGCGCCAAGGACTTCGTGGTCAAGCCGTTCGAGCCGGATACAGTGCTTGCGGCTGTCAAGAAGCTGGTGGGTTGATGCCGAGAATATCGGTGCTGGTCGTAGACGACTCAGCATTCATGCGAAAAGTCATCTCCGAGATCCTCTCCTCCGATCCGGCAATAGAGATCATGGGGACCGCACGAGATGGGCGGGATGCGATTGCGAAGGCCCAGCACAACCGCCCAGATGTGGTGACTCTGGATGTCGAGATGCCAGTGATGGACGGGATCGCAGCGCTTCCCATCCTCTGCGGGGAACTCGGAATCCCTGTCGTGATGTTGTCCAGCCAGACCCAGGCAGGGGCGGATGTCACGATTCGCGCACTCTCATTGGGCGCCGTGGACTTCGTTCGTAAACCTTCAGGTTCCATATCGCTTGACATTGCAAAGGTCCACGACGAGCTGATTGCCAAGGTCAAGATGGCTTCCAGGGTCGCGCGGGGAAGGATCATGGAGATGGCAGCAGGATGGCCGCGGGGCCCGAAACCTGGGCTTCTGTCGATGAGACAGGCGCAACCTTCCGGCCGGGCAGGCACGGCCCTCGGAGCACCGCCGGAGCGGGCTGGCTGCGTGGTGGTGATCGGGACATCCACTGGAGGACCGAGGGCGCTTGCCGAAGTCATTCCCGCTCTCCCCCCTAACCTGCCTGCCGGGGTTCTAGTAGTCCAGCACATGCCCGCAGGTTTCACCCGGTCTCTTGCTGAGCGCCTGAACGAAACATCTAGGCTCTGCGTGGCCGAGGCTCGAGGGGGTGAACGCGTAACAGCGGGCAGCGCGTACCTGGCCCCGGGCGGACGACACTTGCTCGTGAACGGCGACGCCACGCTCGCTCTGGATGAAGGTCCAGCTGTTCACGGGGTCAGGCCAGCTGTGGACGTGACGATGCGGGCGGCGGCGAGTGTTTTCGGCAGGAACACTGTAGGAGTGATCATGACAGGGATGGGCTCTGACGGTGCCGAGGCTATGGAATACATCAAGCAGATGGGCGGAACGACCATCTGTGAACACGAGTCGTCATGCGTTGTGTACGGGATGCCCAGGTCAGTCGCGGAAAAGGGCGCTGCCGATCGGGTGGTCCCACTCGGCCAGATCGCCGATGAAATAGTCGATGCAGTGCTCACTCTGGCTTGAGAGGGAACGAAGATGGAGTACTTGGACCAAGCAGACTACGCTGCGTTCAAACGTAGGGTCCTCAAGCTAATCGGAGTGGACCTCGGGCAGTACAAGTCACAACAGATGGAAAGGCGTCTCCGGGGGATGCTGGAGCGAACCGGTGCAGGTTCACTTGCCGCCTATGCCAGGGTGCTCGAACATGATCCGCTGGAACTGAAGAAGTTTCAGGATTTCTTCACCATCAACGTATCGGAGTTCTTCCGAAACCCCGAGAAGTTCGATGAACTTGAGAAGCGAATTTTACCGGGGCTGCTAGTGCACTCGCCCAAGCTGAACATCTGGAGCGCAGGATGCTCCAACGGTGCTGAGATATACTCTGTTGTGATGATTCTGGACAAGATGACCCCTGGCCGGGTGCATCGGTTCCTCGCTACAGATATCGATGCGACGGTCATCGAGAAAGCCAAGGCCGGTGTTTACCTCGCGCAGGATGTCAGAAACGTCCCGCGGGCATGCCTGGCTCGGTACTTCACCAAACAGCGCGACAAGTATGTCATCTCCGACGGAATCAAGTCCAGAGTCGAATTCAGAGTCCACAACCTCCTGGCTGACAGCTTCGAGAAGGGCTTCGACCTCATAATCTGCCGCAATGTAGTGATCTATTTTACAGAGCAAGCCAAAGACCAACTCTACAGGAACTTCAGGGAGAGCCTCAAGGAGCACGGCGTATTGTTCGTGGGGGGTACAGAGACGATTCTGAACGCCGCAAGTGTCGGGCTCGCATCGGCATCGCCTTTCTTCTATCGCCGTCTTCCCGTGGGGAAGGAGTTGAGAGCGTGAACCGGTCACAGTCCATCTCGGAACAGACCGTGGCTCGAGGGACGAGGATTCTTTCCGGTCTCCACCGACACCTAGCGGCGGCGGCCAGTCCTGATGATATAGACATCCCATACAATGACCTCTCTGGCCTCGTTGAAATGATCGAGGACGATCTCGTTGAAGTAGGTTCGGAGGTGGTCAGTCTGGCTCCGTGCAGCGAGCCCGAGGACTACTTTTACGTCCGCCCGATGAATATTGCGGCTGTTTCCGTCTGGGTCGCTCGCAAAGCTGGTCTGGCCCGCCGGACCACTGACATTGGGCTGGGTGCACTTCTCTGTGACATTGGTTTTGCCTTGATTCGCGAATCCCCCATCTCGGACCGGGAAATGCAGCGGCATCCCGAGTACGGGCTCAGAATACTGCGTCTCGATAGCAGATTCACGGCGTGGAGTCGGGCGATCGTGTTCCAGCACCACGAGAGACACGATGGGAGCGGGTATCCAAGAAAACTTCAGGGCGAAGGGATAGACCCTCTCTCAAGAATCGTGTCAGTTGCCGATACATACTGTAGCCTCGTTTCCTCGGGCAATCCGAGCGGGGCGCGGCTGGGGTCCCAGGAGGCGTTTGAGTACGTGATGAGCGCGGCCGGGTTCGAGTTCGACCACACGACGGTTCTTGGGGTCATGCAGTATGTGGCTCCTTATCCCGTCGGAACGGTAGTAAGACTCAACACCGGAGAGACGGCGGTTGTGACCCGGGTGTTCAAAGGACTCACCACAAGGCCGAACGTCCGGGTAATAGCTGACCGAAACGGGCGAGAGGTGTGCGAGGCAGACGAAATGGTCCTCGCGGACTCAAAGAACCAGACGACACTCATCACCGAAATCTGCGACCTATGACACACCCCTGGAGGTAGTCAGATGATCATCAAGAGCACGCGTCTTGGCGAACTGACGGCCGAGGCCGAACAGATAATAACGTTTCCCCGCGGTCTTCCCGGTTTCGAGCGGGAGCGCCAGTTCGTCATCTGCGATCATCCTGGAAGCCGTTCCATCAAGTGGCTTCAGAGCGCGTGTGACCCTGATCTGGCTCTGGTGCTGGTAGACCCGTTCGAGTTTTACCCGGACTACCACATAGACATCCCTGAGGACCAGGCAGGGGAGGTCTTGCCAGCGAATGCGGACGAGTTGGCCGTGATGAGTGTTCTGACAGTGAGGCCTGAGTTGACCCGGACAACTGCAAATCTCGTGGCACCGATCGTGGTCAACCGAACGAAGCGCCTGGGCGTCCAGGTCATTCTTCAGGGGACTTGTTACAGCACGAGACACCCGCTCGTGCCAGTTGCAGAAGGCCGCGCTGGGTACGAGGCCAGGTGTTCCTGAGTCCCAGGTTCGGACAGAAGGGGGGAAGCCGGGAAGCCAGACACGAGCCGGATCATCGCAAGGATGCGGGACCGGAATATCGACTACAAGGAGGTATTGAGCAGATGCGAATCAATCACAACCTGTCTGCGTTGAACGCCTGGAAGAACCTTGTCGCAAACGATGACGGGCAGACTAAGTCTTTGGAGAAACTCTCTTCCGGCCTCCGGATCGGGCGCGCTGCTGACGACGCTGCCGGCCTCTCGATCTCGGAGAAGATGCGCGGCCAAATCAAGGGCTTGACCCAGGCCGCCAGGAATGCGCAGGACGGTATCTCGCTGTTACAGACGGCAGAAGGAGCGCTCGCTGAGACCCATTCGATCCTGCAGAGAATGAGGGAGCTTGCGGTTCAGTCTGCGAGCGACACAGTGACCAACGATGACCGTGCTGAGATCCAGAAAGAGGTAGACGCCCTCGCAACCGAAATCAACCGGATCTCGGGCACTACGGAGTTCAACACCCAGAACCTGCTAGCAGGGAAATTCACGTCCGAGACAATCCACATCGGAGCGAACGCCGGCCAGAAACTCGAAGTGAGCATCAGTGACATGAGTGCCAAAGCACTCGGGGTGCACCAGAACAGGGATTTCGACGCCGGCGTGCTCTTTGGAGGCAAGCTGCTGGTGACGGGCACGGTGGATACCTCGTCCAGCGCGGACGCGAGGTACGCTGTGCAGGTCCGAGTCACGATCACGGACGCCACCGCTGACAATGAACTAGCGACCCTTGAGTGGCTCGATACCGCGGGAAACGTCCTCGAAACCACTGAGAATGTTGACGTTTCAGCCACTACGACCGATGAAACCTACGGTCTCACCTTTAAGGAGAACACTGGACAGCTCGGCTTGAACGACACCTGGACGATTGACCTGATGACCAACGGCATAAACGTGTCTACCCAAGCCGCCGCCAACACGGCCATTACCACAATCAACACGGCCATCAACACCGTCTCGAGCGAACGGTCCAAGCTCGGGGCGGTGCAGAACCGGCTCGAGCACACCATCGCAAACCTTTCGACGTCAGCCGAGAACTTGACTGCGGCGGAGTCGCGGATCAGGGACGTGGACGTGGCAGTTGAGATGATGAACTTCACCAAGTTCCAGATCCTGAGCCAGGCGTCCACGGCGA
>JANLFS010000121.1:0-2397 GCA_024655925.1 Bacillota bacterium
ATTTCGGCCATCAGCTACCGGAGGGATTTTACACCAGAAATCGGACTTGATCGGCGCGGGGATTTTTTCGCCCTCTCGTATGGGAACTAGCCCCTGGCTTGACTTATCTGACTTGCATGCCTGCTACAACATCTTTTGCGAAAGTCCAATCATCCCTTCCACCCGCTCCCGGGCCATCCCCGCCAACAATCCAATACCTATCAGCTCTCAGGCCTTGCAGAAGTGCTGGGGCGACCCTTTGGCCGACCCGCAGAAAGGCTAAGATGACGATTCATGAGTCGGTGTACGCGGTGCAGGCGAAAGAAATAGACCCGCCTGAAGATGTTGAATGAGTAGATTGGCTGCTGCTTACTACCGTTCTGGTAACCTTGCTTGAGGACGCGGTGGAGAAGATAGACTGGTATAAGCTGCGGTGGAGAATAGAGCGTTTTCACTATACCCTGAAAAGCGGCTGCAAGATTGAAGAACTTCAGCTCCAGACCATGGAGACTTCGTGCGCCGCAATCCTGGAAAGGCACGAGTGGCAGGCGCCGCATTGAGTAGGCAACAAAACGCCCATTCCGCCCGATACGCCGCCCACCTTGGAGGAGGAGGTCGATCTCATAGGGAGGCTGGGCAGACACTTGGGCCGCAAGGGCGACGGAAAACCGGGCGTCAAGAAGCTTTGGCACGGCCTGCAACACCTCAAAGACATATCGGAAACCTGGTTCCTCATGGTCGGGATGCGGATTCTTCCCATCGATGTGGGTAATGCATAGTACATATGCGGAGGGCTCAGGCAAGCATCCGGCCCGGGGGACATGACCGTGATTGCATGCGGAAATCCGCCAAAAGGCCGGGATGTGGGCGAGTTCAACCGCAGACTCGGAGATCGGAGAAGTGAAAGAGCTGATCGGGGATCGCAGGGTCTATGTTATCGGTGATTTGACGGCCAAAGGCTACCCTCGACACGGACGAATGTGGAACAGCAACCCGGGCGCGAATCCGTATACCTGGGGGGTGCTCAAATGCGGCGGGAGGCGCCCAGGTGTTGGGGGTTAGCGCTCACGTTCCGCATGTAGAAGGCCCCATCTGGGTATTTCGGGCAGTGCCAGACGACCGGTCCGGCGCGGAGTCGATGTAGATCTCAACGCCAAAACCCGCAGGCCAAAGGAGCCGCCTCGGCACGTCAAAGGCATCGCAAGAATCCATCGAGACGCGGCGCGCCGCCCCTTCGTGTTCCACGTACGCCACTGGGACTGTGTCGAGCACGTTGAAGGTCATGCGGGCCCTTGGCCGCATCGTTCGTCTCTTCCCCGGTATCGCGATAGGCTTGCCTTCAGCCGCAAGCTCACCGTCCGCATGTAACATGTTGTAAGCAGGCATTTTGCGAATGGCCGGGCAGGTCTCGCAGGGCGCCCTGCCGGGAGTGCCGGATCGCTTCCCTTCAAGATGCGATGGCCTTATGGGGCACGCGTGTGGTTTCCGAACATACTCCACAGACTTGGGGCCTATCCCGGCGGCAGCCCACAAATCTGTGGGTTAGACTCAGAAGATCCGTCAAAAATGGGGGCTATCTGCTTGCGCGGGTCGGCGTCCCCCGAGAGGGCCTCGGGGAGGCGTCGCCGGCCAATCAGCCCAACGCGCGTAGCTCGGCATATGTCCTCACTCCTCGCGACGCGCGCGCGCCCCTTTCAGCTGATCTCCGGAGGCCCCAATTGTGGCTGCTATGTGAAAAACAGAGGCCATAATTGGGGGCTGATTTGGGCGTAGTCCACAAATTCGGAGACGAGGGCAAGACGCGGGTGATCGTTCGCCAACCTGATTAAGAAACTTCTCACCAGACTCGGAGCCAGCAGCATCTACATGCGGAACGCAGGTTCCAGGGGCGTCGCCATGGTGACCATGCGCGGTGACGCCCTTGCGGGCCAGCGCCTCCACTTATGTGGGCAAATCGACCTCCGCCGCGGAACCCAGCGTCTCGTCCAGGCCCAGTTACAGCGCCTATGGGCAATGCTGGCCAGGCTAGTCTCCTCAGCCCCATGGCCGCGACGCGAGGAGTTCCGTCTGCACGTACCGGCCCCACGGCCCCAAGAGTCTCCAACGTAATGGCCATCTATGTAAGCGTGCACGTCCTGGATTCATACTGCCCGAAACACGCACACAGTTATCGGCTGGTTACTGTCCAGAACCTGCTTAGCATGTGTTAGATTCGGAACTTAAGCTCAAGTCGCCTCCGTGCAGGCGCGGAAAGCGAAGGGTTTACTCTGTATGGGCCGTATGGTAATATTTAGGAAAAGGTATGATTGGAGGAGCGACCCCAGATGTCCATACGTCGATGGTTGAACCAGGCGCACCAGTACTACCTCATCCACGATCTCAGCATATCAGCTACGGCTACAAGGGTGCGGGGCAGCA
>JANLFS010000121.1:2407-8091 GCA_024655925.1 Bacillota bacterium
CATGATCGACATGAAGGCGGAGTCAGTCGAGAGCATTTCGTTATCGATGGCGATGCCGAAAGAAACCGTGCGCAGAGCTGTGAAGGAGCTCACTGCAGCGGGCTGGGCTATCGACGGGCGGCAGCCGGGGAGGCGCGCCCTGGTGGTCTATCCTGCTTTTCCAAAGCGTGTTGAGACCGTCATTATCAACGGTCTCAAGTATGATAAGGATAGAGCCGTGAACTACGGTGAGTGGTTAATGCGGGCCTTCTGCGATGTGCTGTTTGCGACGGACGATTACATTGACTTGTCGCGCCCCCCGTGGCTGAGGAACCTCAAGACCAAGGCACGCCTGGAGATCGATCGGGAGTACCTCGGCCACCACGTGGGCTTTGAGTTCCAAGGGCCGCAGCACTACAAGACCAGCCCTGACGAACAGGATGATGCCGAGCTCAACGAACAGAGAATCCGAGACGCTCTCAAGTACCGGCAATGCAGCTTGCGCGGGGTGACGCTCATCGAGATCACCGCCAACCACCTGACCCGTGACGAGATGTTGGCGAAAGCAGACGGTCGGCTGCCCCTGACGGTCTATGCGCGTATGCCCGACTCCAGGCTGCTGGACGCGATCGAGGACATCAGCGCCGATTACAGGGGGTTGGTCAAAGACAAGGCTGGCGGCAAGAGCTCGGCGCTGTCGTTAACCTGACGTGGACCCACTATGATGGCATTCCCGCGTGGCGTCTGCTATGCCTCCTGGGTTGAGTCAACAGATTCGGGGGCTATTCCCGGAGTATCCGAGGAATGTGTGGGCTGAATCCGGAGAATCGGTCAGAAATGGGGACTATGTGCTTGCGCAAGTTTGCGCCCCCGAGTGGGTGTCAGAGAGGCGTCACCAGCCAATAGGCGAAATGCGTGTAGCTGGACATATATGGTCAGGCCTTGTGACACAGGCGTGCCCACCATCGGCGGATTTCCGGAGGCTTCAATTATGACCGCTATGCGAAAAACAGCGGCCGAATATGGGCGCTAATTCGCGCGTAGCCCACAAATCCGGGGACGAGGGCAAGACGCAGGCGATCGTTCGCCAACCTCATTAAGAAGCTTCTCAGCAAACTCCGAGCCAGCAGCATCTACATGCAGAAAGTGTGTTAGCGCAACCTTGTTGCCATGCTTGCGACTTGGTGGGCGCCGCAGCGTGCAATGGCTCGCGCCCACATTCGCGACGACGCCCCGGAAACAGGCGTGGACAGGCGGTTCACTGTCGGTGGGGACAGGGTTGTCGAACGGGCGAGCTCTTCCGCGCTCAAGGCGAGTGACGCTAGTGTGGATTCGGTTCACTTGGACATGGTCTTTTGGACATGGTCTTTCGATGCACATAGAGCAATCCCAATCGGGTATGACGTAGAAATGACCCCCCGGGCATGGAGTCTCTGAGGAGTTCCCGGGGTAGCATAATAGGTATATAATAAGGACACGAAAATACTACGAGACGAGGCGATCCATGTGATCAATATCAAACCGTCTGCGGCGATCCGCAAGAACTACAACGAGATCGCTGAGCTGTGCAAGCGGTCGGGAGAGCCGGTGTACCTCACCAAGAACGGCCAAGGCGACCTGGTAGTGATGGACATCGAAGCGTTTGCGAGGCGTGAGAGCATGCTGCGCCTCCGGGAAAGCCTGATTTCTGCTGAGGAAGATCGGTTGATTGGCAAGACCGGCTATTCGATTGACCAGGTGTCCTCCATGATGAAGACCGCTGTCAGGGAGGTACTGGATGGAAAGCGATGAAAAGCACTACGTAGTAGTCATCTCCGATGAAGCGGCGCAGATGCTGGTGTCTCACTCCAGATTCCTGGCGCAGGTGAGTGAGTCAGCGGCGCTTCAGCTCATAGCTGAGTTCGAAGAGAAGGCAAAGTCGCTCGAGGCATTTGCGGAGCGCAATCCATGGCTGTTGGATCCGCTACTGCCTGAAGGGAAATACCGCAAGCTGCTGATGGCCAGTCGATATCTGCTGGTTTATCAGGTGAAAGGCAGCACCGTGTACGTGGATGCGGTCGTGGATTGCAGACAGGACTACCGTTGGTTGCTGTAATCCCCCGGAGACCATGTAGTGCCGTAGGCGTTTGTGTACGCTAATCTGAAAGTCGAAGGGCAGATGAATAGGAATGCCAACCACAGCTACCATCGGCATAGTGCAAGGTCCACAGCTTCTGCAGCGAGTCGTATCGAAACTGCGCTAGAGGGATGCGGGTCCACTCTCTAAGGGTGCGGTCTTGAGCGGCATATAATTTGAAGAGCGTTATCGAGTTCGCCCTGGCGTGAAATTGGAGGTGATAGCCGGCCCAGATGTCGTCGAGAAGCCGCATAGGGCGGAAACTGCACATGAGTGCCTCAGCACGCCGGCTCACCGCTTTCGGCATGGCCGCATGAACCACCTCTCCGGTTCGGCGTTCAGCTGTTGCCGTCATTGGACGGCGTCGCGAAAATGCGGGCGTGAAGGAGATCGAGCCCTGCCCGCCCATACCCAATTGGTTTGATGCGCTTAACTCGGGTTATGTGGCCTTCGACTCTGCCAGTGCTCCATACCAGCTCTACCGCCTACCCGGACTGCCGGGAGGTCGGCCGTTAAGGTCCTGGCGAGCCGCCTGAAGGAAGGGAACTCACTGCTTCCGGCTTGCACTATCCACCGATCAATGTCCTCGGCTTTGCGGCCGCGCAGGATCCGACGGAACCCTTGGACCAGGCCGTAGGCGCGCGCCAACTCAGGGTTCATGGCGAGGAACTGCTGGGCCAGTTCCTGCTGGTTGCGGTTAAGACGCTCTATCGGGCATAGCATATAGCATCGCCCATCGGACGTCCTTCCAGGCAGGGCGACGGACCTTGCAACGCGAGAGGGACCTTCCGCTCTCCAGGGCTGCACAAACGCTCTTAGATACGACTGCGCTCCGTCATGCCCAAAAGCCCTGATCTCTTTGAAGAGCTTGGCCGCATTACGGCAGCCTGCCTTCCGCCTCTCCCACAGGCAGTCTGCGAACGGCGCGAGCTTGCTTGGCCTTGGAGGGCGTGGGGCTCGCTTGGGGACCTCCGTAGACCGGGCATACTTGCGTACTGTGTTGCGGTTAAGGCCTGTGGCCCTGCTTATGGCTCGGAGCGGCTCGCCGTCGCGGAACCGACGCTGAACTTCTTCGTACCGGATCTAGAGTCGTTCAACCGCAGCCAAGCGATCAATGTCACGCTTTGTGAGCCTCCTGGTTTCGCGGCTCTCTGTCTTCGACTCAGTCACAGGGAGAACGGCAGTCTCAGGAAGTCTCCACGTCTTTCGATCGAAAGCCTCCCGCAGAGCGTCATTGACGTTACGGACCAGGTGGGACCGGCTGCCGCCTGCACCGCGTCGGGGGCGGCTTGCGATGCCGCTTGTGCATACGCCGCGGCACGGTCCCGGGCATTGCCCTCAACGCCCGGATGCAGCCTCGGCTATTTGGCGACCAGTTCTGCCGCGCGATCCAAGAGTACGTCTACTGGCTTTCCGCTCTCGAGGTCGCATAGGAGAGTTCCGTAAGTCCTGCCGTGCCGCATGGCGAAGTCGTATATACCCAGGACTCGCAGCGCTGGAACCTCGGGACGGGAGCGGCTAATGGTTCTAAGAAGTGTGCTCGAACTGGCGCGCATGCCGAGCTTCAGGGCGGGTTCGGTGCCCAAAGCGCTGGTCATGGCCATGACAACCGACTTGAGAACCTGCGTGACTCTGTTCGTGCGCTGGGCGTACCGCTTCGCGAGCCAGTTGAGAGGTTTGCTGAAGATCACACGCAAGCAGTCTCGAGCCCGGCAACGGAACCGGCGTACAACTGCGTGGACCCCGGGTAGCTCGGCCAAGACCGGGAGATCACGCAGTCGGCGAACGTAGGAACTGCGCACCGCCGCGCTGGTATTGCCGCAATTGCGACACGCGGCTATGTCGGCGGTCGGAACGCCAGTTATCTCAACGCAAGCGTCGACGTGCTCTACGCCCGTGACCTTGGTGAGTTTGTGCAACTCCCACCGTATGTTTTGTGCTTACGTTATCCTAGTCACAGGTCCGCTGCGTGGAGTTCCTCGCCTCCCTCGACATGGTGGAGTTTCGCGGTCAGAGCTGGGAATTCTCAAGTCACTATTCACAATCAAAGAATCTTTACCGACGGCGAGGAGGAGAACGCGGGAATGTAGTGAGGTGGACCCCATTGTCAAGACACCGCAGACGGTCTCCTTAAGCAAAATCTCGATGCTGTGGCGATGTTAGCGGGTTCCCAGATCTGGTGGTCAACTACCTCCGGTATAGCCCCCGGAAACGCGGAGCGCTTCCAGAGTCACCTTGCCTTCTCCGCACCTCCTCCGCCGGCTGCAACTTGAGCCCTCGGTAGCCAGGGTGCCCGCCGCTTGTACTACCCTTGACTGAGCGGGTTCCTGCCAGGCCACCATTCCTAGGCAGATGGCGAGTCCACTCCTCCGCCGTCCTGCTCTCTCTCCCTCTTTACCAACATCTAGCCTGGCAGGGTGCCAGTCAAGGGCGGCGGGCAAGCCCTGGTGTTCTTCACCACTCTCAGCCGATGTATGCGCATCTTGCCAAAGCCCCTTCGTGGTTCCTGAGCCGCCGGGCTGGCGGCACGAGGCTTTTCTTGCAGGGCGGCCAGGCCGGGCGGGCTTTACGAGCGGCCCGCCTCCGGCCTCGCCGCAGCGGTCGTTGCGTGCCACCTCAAAGACAGTCCCAATGCTGACCCGGTGACTCCTCCTTCGTGCGAGTCGCCTTCATTACGGCACGCCTGCCTCATCGCGATACATCTCTTTAGCAGGGGCTAAAGGACACCCCTACCTCCACCCGCGTAGCTTCCGGAATACCCCTTCCCCTGCACGCGCCCTGATGCTTCCTCAACCTCCGCGATCACCACCGGAGCTCTCTCCAATGGACGGTACTCCCTGACCAGTTCGCGCACCGCCTCCACTGTTGCCCGATCCTCACACCGCCTCAAACCGAGAAGCACCCGATGCCTGCTTACCCCTTCCTTCCTGTAACTCTCGACGATCTGCAAGTAACCAATATCTCTCGTCCAAGTCGCCCGAAGAAACATGGCTTCTTTAGCATCATATCACGGTAGTAGAAGTTATCCTTCGTCACCACGGCTGCACCGGCCACATACACGAGCTCAGTGAGGCTGTCTGTGAACTGCTCGACCAGTTCCTCAATCACTCGCCTGTTCCACGCCTTGTCTGACTCATTGCCGTCCATAGCTTCGCCGACGAGGGGCATGCCTTCCGCACCGCTCATGGCCCCTGCCCCAGCTGAAAACGCCCTCGGCGACAACGTCCTCGCCTCCCAAGTTGACCATACAACAATCACGCTAAGAGTACAGGCGCCGAGTGCCAAGCTCCGCGATTGACAGCAATCGCGCTTTGTGTCAGGTGGTTGCATGTGGTGTGGCACTGTGGCCTAGCAATGCCATGTCGGAAGGGGAATATGCCAGGACTAAAGAATACCGGCACTAGTTTCTGGTTTCTCCATCGGTTCATCGAGAAGCAATCGGCAAGTGTGTGGGCTTACTAAGTAATTCTATCTTGCACCAACTTGCATTATCTTATCAAGGAGACCACAAGGGCGTCAACGTCATCGGCGCTACGGACCGCGTCAATCCACAGTAGGGAAGAAGAGCTGAAGAGCCTTTCCGTAGCGC
>JANLFS010000122.1 GCA_024655925.1 Bacillota bacterium
GGTGTCCACGAAAACGGGGTAGGCTCAACCCACATATCTCACCTATCTCAGCATAGTCCCTGTCCATGTAGAATCTGAGCACCGCAGCTGCACGGTGTTCAGGCTCAAGTCCAGCCAGAGCTTGCATGAGGACGGTTCTGTCCAGGCTGTCGTGGGTGCTGGTAAGCGGGGCATTCTGGACAGGTACTTTTCTCTTCGAACCGACGCCTCCCGCGCCCTTCGACGCAGTTCATCGCGCCATGCATTGGTGGCAATAGTGTACAACCAGGTAGAGAATCTGGCCTCAGGTCTGTATCGGTGCAAGGCTTTGAGCACTTGCACGAAAGCCTCTTGAACCATGTCGTCAGCGTCTGCGGCGTTCCCGCAGATATACATGAGATAGTTTCTGAGAGGAGCATGGTAGCGTTGAATGATGGCTTCAAGGGCTTGCTTGTCCCCGAGCTTGCACCTGTGTAGAAGTTCAGATTCCAAGGGCACCGCTCACCCCCCGAAGCCATGTCACAGTATAAACGTCTGAGAGGTACATATGGTTCAAATCTGGAATGAGATTTTCAGGATGGATTCCCCCTCAGTCGCCCAAGCAATCGCGCTCTGGCCGCCAATATGAGCACAGCACTGGGTGCTTGCGGCTGGCGTCCCCTCCAAGGCTCTCAGTCACACCTGAAAAGCCTCTTCCCACCACACCATCTTTCCAGATTGTACCCCATGCTCTATCGTGACTGAGGTGATTTCGTTTGCGAGGAAGGGGAGCGTCATCTTGAGTTGAAAGGCTTGAACGAACTTCGGCTTAGTGTGCAGGCGCGTGGACAGGCAGATCACTACCGCGCGGCGGCCGCGCGGACCGGGACCGCTCCGCGGGCCGGCCCGGCAAGGGCTGGGGCGGATGGGGTGAGCGCAATGCGAACCTCGGGAGGGACGAGGCGGCCGCGTAGCGGTGTGCGACACAGCCGATCCCGTCAGCCCATGGGACTAGCCACGGGGCAGTCAGCCGCGTGGATTCATAATGAAACACGCGTGACGGAGAGAGGCCCAAGCCCGCCCAAGCTGCCCGCTTGACTGCGCAGTTCCGGGGGTTGGTACGCGGCTTGCAAAGGCGGAGGGTGGACAATGAGCGGAAAGACGACAAGGGAAAGGGAAGCGAGGTACGAGGAAGTGGATTCAAGACCTATCATAGCCATCAGCATGGGAGACCCAGCCGGAATCGGGGCTGAGATCGCAGTTCGGGCGCTCCGCCTACCGGAGATCTACTCTATTAGCCGGCCGGTCATAGTGGGCGACCTCGACTTAGTGGAAGACGGGATCAGGATGACCGGTGGCGGCCTGGAGATCAATGTCACACCGGATACGTCGGGCGGTCGTTACCAGCTCGGCACAGTGGACCTGATAAATCTCGACAACATCGCCATGGGGGAGTTCGACTACGGCCGGGTGAGCGCGAAGGCCGGACATGCAGCATACGAATACATCGAGCGGGCGATCAGGCTCGCGCTCGCGGGCGATGCGGACGCGGTGGTCACCGGCCCGATCCATAAGGAGTCTCTTAACCTCGGCGGACACCACTACTCCGGGCACACGGAGATATTCGCGGACCTGACCGGAACCAAAGACTACGCCATGATGCTGGCGGATGGAGACTTCCGCGTGGTGCACGTGACCACGCACGTGTCCCTGAGGAAAGCGTGTGATTTAGTGAAGCGCGGACGTGTACTTACAGTCATCAAGCTGACCTACGATGCTCTCAGGCGTCTCGGCATTGAGAACCCCCGCATTGGAGTTGCCGGCCTGAATCCGCACTCAGGCGAAGGAGGGCTCTTCGGGACAGAGGAAATCGAGGAGATCAGCCCCGCGATCCAGGACGCGCAGGAGCAAGGAATACGGGCGGAGGGCCCGGTCCCTCCAGACACTCTGTTTGCCAAGGCAAGGGGCGGACAGTATGATGCAGCGATTGCGATGTACCACGATCAAGGCCACATCGCTATGAAGACAGCAGGATTCAGGCTGGATGCCGCTACGAACAAGTGGCTTGCAGTGAGTGGAGTGAATGTCACTCTCGGCCTTCCGATCATCCGGGTCTCGGTTGACCACGGCACGGCTTTCGGCAAGGCCGGGCAGGGCAGGGCAAACCCTGAGAGCCTAGTGCAAGCGATTGAGCTGGCGGCCAGATTCGCCCGGGGCAAAGCGTAAGGAGGGACCCGGAATGATTGCGCCTTTCCGGCTCCCGGGAACGCTTCTGGCGGGCCCGGGGGCACTTGAGGGACTCGACGGAGAACTGCGGCGGATGGGAGTGAGACGGGCGGCACTCGTGACCGACCCGGGCCTTGTCCGCGCGGGAGTGATCAAGACGGTGGTCGGTGTGGCACCGTCTGTTGACACCGTTGTCTTCGACCGGGCGGAGCAGGAGCCGACAATGGAGAACCTCCAGGAAGCCGTGGCTTTCCTGCGTGAGATCGCGTTCGAAGCGGTGATCGGAGTCGGTGGGGGAAGCGCGATGGATGTCGCCAAGCTTGCCGCGGCCATCGCTCCCACTGGACAGGACTCGAGACGGTTCTTCGAGGACGCCAGACTAGAGGGGCCGGGACTTCCCACGATTCTCATCCCCACTACCGCGGGGACCAGCGCTGAGATCACGCAGAACGCGCTCTTTCTTGATCCGTCCGCCAGGGCCAAGAAAGCCGTGGTAAGCCCGTTCATAATTCCCCGGGTGGCGATCGTGGATCCCGCGGTGACGATCTCCGCTCCTCCCAGCGTGACGGCCGCCGCGGGGATGGACGCGCTCGCACACGCCATCGAGTCTTACATGTCAGTGAGGTCCACCCCTCATACGGAGATGTATGCGCTGGAGGCGATACGTCATATAACCCTCCATCTTCGTCAGGCTTTCGCCCTCGGGACGAACATGGCGGCCAGGACCGGCATGGCGTGGGGGGCTCTCTTTGCAGGGATCTCCATGGCTCATGCAGGGTCCGCAGCTGGGCATGCTCTGGGATACCCTCTTGGAGGGAAGTTCCGCATTACCCATGGGATCGCCAATTCCATGATGTTGCCTTACGTGATGAAGTTCAACCTGCCCGGAGCGGCCGATAAGCTTGCCCGCGTGGCACAGTCCATGGGTGAGAACGTGTCTGGGCTCAGTGTGTGGGAGGCCGGTGAGCGCGCCGTTTCCGCAGTCAGGAGGCTCGCCGCGGATGTGGAGATGCCTCAGTCTCTGGGCGAGCTCGGGATATCTGAGTGCGACGTCCCGGAACTCGCAGCCGGTGCGGCGCAGGTCACCCGTCTTCTTGCAAACAACCCCAGGACCATGACGGAGCGGGACGCCGCGCGGGTCTACCGGGCGGCAATACAAGGAGATCTGGGGGCGGTGTAGGGTACCCGCGCCAGCTATCGCGCCAGGGAGGCGGCGGTTGCAGCGGCACGTGGACGCCTGCCCAAATCCGAGGCCGCCGGCGAGCAGGGGCGGGGCGCCCCGGAGGCGAGGCGGTGCCTTACGAGCGAAACAAGTACCGGAACAGGCAGCGAACGGGCATGGAAAGGGAAAGGGGCGACGCTGGAGGAGTATCTGGCGTTGCCGCCGCTGTCTGATCCTCCGCATGCGAGTCAGCGGCGGCTTTGCAGGACGCGATGGCCTCCGGGCCTTGATAAGCCCACGCAGGCTGCGCCCTGGCATTCCTAGTGCCTGCAGCATAATATGCTCTCGCCACTGAAGACTGCATTGGGAGGTAGGAGCATTTTCAGATTCGCCTGGGGCCGGATGCTTGTACTGGGGCTCGCGACCGTCTTGGTTCTGTGCTTGGCTGCGCCGGGAATCGGGGCTAGCGCGGCCACGCTGCGGGTTGTGAAGTTGTCAGAGGTCGTCCGATCGATATTCTACGCCCCTCAGTACGTTGCCATCGCGAAGGGGTTCTTTGAGCAGGAAGGGCTGAAGATCGACCTATCGACTGCGTGGGGCGCCGACAAGGGGGCGGCCGCGCTGATCTCCGGCAGCGTGGACATTGGGTTCTTTGGCCCGGAGGCAGCGATCTACATCTATCAGCAGGGCGCCCAGGACCATCTGGTGGGGTTTGCTTAGCTCACGCAGATGGACGGTGCGTTTTTCATGACCCGGGCCACAGGAGCTGGGGATTCAGCTGGCAGGAGGTACGGGGCAAGACCGTAGTCGGGGCGCGGTTAGACGGGGTCCCTGAAATGGTCCTCGAGTGGGTGCTCAAGCAGAACGGGATCGAGCCATTCCGCGACGTCAAGATCATCACGAGCCTTGCGTTCGCCGCCGCTCCCGGGGCGTTCGCGGCCGGGACAGGGGATTACATCGCCCAGTTCGAGCCGGCCATGACCCAGCTGGAGATGGAGGGGCACGGACGGATCGTCAAGTCCATGGGACTAGAGGGCGGGGAGATCACCTACACAGTCTATCACGTCCGGAAGAGCCAGCTTGCGAGAGACCGGGATATGCTCGTCCGTTTCACGCGGGCGTTGTATAAAGGGATGAGATGGGTCGAGTCCCACACCCCGATGGAGACCGCTTCGGTCATATTTCCCTTCTTCCCCGACACGGACGTGGAGGTCATCGCGCGCATAGTCGAGCGCTACAAAACCCAGGGAACCTGGAACGCGACTCCGGAAATCTCGGAGAAAGGCTTCGCGCACCTTCAGGAGGTCATGGCTTCAGCGGGCGTGCTCCATACGACTGCGCCGTTCGACGCGCTCATGACGAACACTATAGCCAGGGCGGCGCTTGGGGTCAGGTGAGATGATTCGATTCGAGGGAGTGTCCTTGGTTTACCATACCCGGGAGGGCGAGACCAAGGCGCTTGCGGACGTCAATTTCAGTGTGGCGCCAAGGGAGTTCGTTGGGATTGTGGGACCGAGCGGGTGCGGGAAGAGCACTGTGCTTTCCCTGATCGCGGGACTTGTAAAGCCAACAGTCGGACGAGTGTTAGTGGACGGGGAGGAGGTCCGCGGGCCGGGGGGCCGTGTAGGATACATGCTGCAACAGGACTGTCTGTATGAGTGGAGGACCATCCTGGGGAATGCTCTCTTGGGGCTTGAGGTTCGAGGCGCCGTGACGCGGGAGGCCGTGGAGTAGGTGAAGACCATGCTCCGCAAATACGGGTTTGGGGGGATTCGAGCATCACTACCCAAGGTATCTGTCGGGGGGCATGAGGCAGCGCGCAGCGCTCATACGGACTCTTGCGCTTCGCCCGGAGGTTCTGCTCCTGGACGAACCCCTCTCCGCGCTCGACTACCAAACGAGGCTCACCGTATCCGAGGAGATATATCAGATCATGCGGGCGGAATCCAAGACGGTGCTGATGGTCACCCACGACATAGCGGAGGCCATCTCCATGTCGGACAGGGTAATGGTGATGAGCAGAAGGCCCGGGACGATCAAGGCGGTTCATGAGATAACCTTGACGTGCAAGCGCCGGACTCCCATAGGGTGCCGGGAGGCGCGCGAATTCCGCGAGTACTTCAACCTCATCTGGAAGGAGCTGAATGTGGATGCCCGGGTGCAAACCAGGTCCTGATGCCTCCCCGAACACCAGGCATTTCTCCGCAGCCTGCGCCGGCGCGGGCAAATAGTGACCCTGGTGCGCGTGGGCATCCTCGTGGCGTTCGTGGTGTTGTGGGAGGTCGCGGCAAGGCAAGGATGGATAAACTCGTTCATCGTATCCCAGCCGACCCGCGCGTGGGGGGCTGCCATTGCACCCTCTGCCGTGGAGTAACCCCTGCCCTAAGCCGACCCGCGCGTGGGGGGCTGCCATGAACCTTGTTCGCCGGGGCGAGCTCTGGACTCACCTTGGCATGACCGTAGGCGAGACCGCGGCAGGGTTCACTATCGGGACTATGCTGGGAATCCTAGCTGCGGTGGTGCTGTGGTGGTCGGATTTGCTCTCTGAGATACTGGACCCCTACATCGTGATACTCAACTCCATACCTAAAGTGGCCCTGGGGCCCATCTACATCGTGTGGCTGGGCACGAACGTCTCCGCGATAGTAGCAATGGCCATCACGATCTCGGTTATAGTCACCATCGTGATGGTATACGTCGGGTTCCGACAGGTGGACCCAGACAAGGTCAAGCTTCTGCGCACGTTCGGTGCGAGCAGAATACAGATACTCCAGAAAGTGATCTTGCCTGCGAGTGTCCCTGTAATGATGGCCGCGCTCAAGGTGAATGTGGGCCTATCCCTCGTCGGAACGATAGTGGGCGAGTTTCTGGTGTCAAAGGCGGGTCTCGGATTCCTGATCATATACGGTGGGCAGATCTTCAACATGAGCCTGGTGATGGCAAGCGTGATCCTGCTGTCTGTGGTGTCGGCGGTGCTGTACTACGGGGTCTCCGCCCTCGAAAAGGCGGTCGTCAAAGGCCGGGGATAGGAGGGTAGCGAGGAAAGAACGTTGAACGAATCGGGCCCGGCGGTGGGGTTCGCCCAACCGACCGGGCCTCTCGGCTTAGGAGACCGCCCGATTGCGTACTTGACGCTGCCAACTTGAAGAGCTACTATATACATAACGCACATATATGAAATATGAAGTTAGGGCTGCTTGGACGGTCCAGACCTGACGAGAGGAGATGACTGCTCTGGCTCGCGTAGAGATGGCGCCTGGATGCCGCCCCGGAGGCCGAATGGACAGGTTCATGGAACCATGCATACTTCTGCTCGTCGCGCGCGAACCGTCGCACGGCTATGAGCTCTTGGAGCGGCTTGAGGAGTTTGGATTCTGCCGGGACGATGTCGACACCGCCACTCTGTACCGGACCTTGAGGCGGCTGGAGGAAGAAGGGGCGGTGGTCTCAGAGTGGGAGGCGGGAGAGCAGGGCCCAGCCCGCCGCAAGTACACCATGACTGATGAAGGACGCGAGCTGCTTCGGGAGTGGGCTTCCATTGCGAGAGAGAGGGTGCGCAGGTTAGGGTTGTTCCTCAAAGGTTATGAGGGGTCGGTCGAGGCCGAAGCCGAGGGGGAGTGAACACGGTGTACGCGATTGTGATGTGGGGACTCATGTTGGGAGCCTACGGGTTCTCATGGGTGGTGGACCGAGGCAGGACGAAACGGGCGGCGAAGGCGTCCGTCAAAAGCCTGTTGAAGACGGCGCCTACAATGCTTGCGATCATCGGCATAATCGGCCTTGTGTTCGCGTTCGTGCCGCCTGAGTGGATTGCTGAGTACCTCGGTCGCGGGTCGGGCATATGGGGCACTGCAGCGGCCGCAATCATCGGTGCGATAACCTTGATACCAGGCATCATCGCCTTCCCGCTAGCGGGGGCCATATACAGGCAAGGAGCTTCCGTGGCCACTGTCGCGGCATTCATCACCACTCTTACTATGGTGGGAGTCGTGACCGCACCGGTGGAGATCAAGTACCTGGGCAGGCGAGTGACTCTCTGGAGAAATGGGATCAGCTTTGTTGCGGCCGTGATGATCGCGGCCGTGATGGCGGTGGTGATCAAGTGATGAAGCGAATTCCCAAGGAGTGGCGTCTCGTCATTGTTCTGGCCGTCGCGGCCGCAGCGCTCGTTCTAGTCTCTCCGTCCCGTGCAGAGGTTGCGGGGAGGACTTTCACAGTGTACGTCCGGGAGATGGTGTTGATACTCCCTCCGGTCTTCCTCCTCATCGGCATCCTGGACGCCTGGGTGCCCAGGCCGGTGGTGGAGAAGTACCTTGGACGCAATTCCGGGATCGTCGGAGTGGCCATATCGGGCGTTCTCGGGGCGGTGGCTGCCGGACCGATGTATGTAGCGTTCCCCTTGGCTGCGGCGATGCTAGCCAAAGGCACCAGGATGCTGAACGTCATCGTGTTCCTGTCGATGTGGGCGGCGGGAAAGGTTCCAATGGTCACCCTCGAGGCCAACTTCATGGGGCTGAACTTCGCCTTGGTCCGGCTCATGCTGACAATCGCGGCGGCTCCCATCATCGGATGGGTAGTGGAACAGGTGGCCCCTGTCCTCCAACCATCGGCGGTCGCGGCGGGAGAAAACGCTGACGGCGGGGGCGCGGCGGCGTCGTCGTAGCCCCTGTCCCACCTCGCGGTTGACGAGCTCTGGGGGTTCATCGTAGGCTTCGCCCTGTT
>JANLFS010000123.1 GCA_024655925.1 Bacillota bacterium
CGCCGATGAGGCAGTGATGCGGCAGAGGCGCAACGTTAAATATACCACCGGGGTGAGCACGCTGCAACCAGTCCCGTAGTCCCCTATCGGCCGCCAACCCAAAACAAGCAAGTCCTCCCCGTCCAAGCTTGCGCTTGCTCGAATATGCTCCTTGCTTCTACTTCTTCGGCTGTTCGGCGCCTTCTCCCACTCCCAGGATGCTCTTGAGAAGCGATCCGGCGTTTTCGATGTTCACGTAGAACTGCGGCACGTCACCTAGGATTATCGCCTCCGCAATCGGCATGCTCGTGTTTACCACGACACTTGCGCTGACAAGCGGGACCACTATCTTCACATAGGCCTCGATCTCCAGATAGATCCTATGCCTCAGCTGGTTTATGCCCGCGGTCTCGAAGAAGTCAGTGACTGACGTGTTCACAGTCCCGATTGGCAGGATGGTAGCCGTGATCCACGGTCCCATGGAAGCCAGGAGGCTGCTCCCGAGCACCTGCCCGAGCGGCACGGAGATCTTCTCTCGCTGCGCTGCCCTGAGCGCCTGCTGCACCCGTATAGTCGTGACCGCCGCTATGCGACTGATCTCACCCGTATTGGGCTGCACTGCCACCACGTTGCCCTGCCCGTCGGTCCGCCACGCCATCAGGTCTTCATACTTGATGTCCAGCGCGATCTCCTCGGAAAGCGCCGTATTGACTGCGTTGGTGGCAATGATCCGCGCCCGGGCTTCGGCGATCTCGAGCAGGGTCGGCTTGAGCCTGGTCTCGACGATCATGAATGCCCCCGCACCGAGCGCGATTCCTAAGGCCGCGCAAACCATCAGCAGACGACGGACTCTGCCGCCGCGGGTTCCACGGCGGGGCCCGGCCCGCGAGCGCACTCTCCTCCCACGAGGCTGAGCTCGGAGCCCGGGCCTGCGAACGGCGGGGCGCCTTCTCACGCGGGCCACGAACCTCACGAGCCAGTTCGGGGCGAGCCATCCGATCGGCAGCCGCACGCACATGGCAGACCACCCCTCCCCAGGTTATGCGGGAGGGGCGGCAAGTGTGACTGTGCGCCTGGCCTACTATGCCATCGGCACCCTGGAGGAGCTTCCGAAGAGCCTCATCTTTGCCGCGGCGACTGCACGGACCGCGGCTGAGGCTGGTTTGAGGATATCCCTTGGGTCAGTTATCTCCGGGTGCGTGCCCAGGGTCTCTCTGATAGAAGCTATGAACGCGAGCCTCATATCCGTGTCGATGTTCACTTTGTTGATCCCACGCCTGATGGCCTCGACAATGCTCTCGTCAGGGATCCCACGGGACCCGGCCCACTTCGCACCGTACTTCTCGCCGAGCATGACGGTATCTGGTGACACGCCAGAAGCCCCGTGCAGTACAAGAGGTATTGGGACGCGCTTCTTGATCTCGGTGACGAGGTCCAGTGCAAGCACAGGATCCCCCTTGAACTTGTGCGGCCCGTGGGAGGTGCCGATGGCGACCGCCAAGGCGTCCACGGCTGTGCGCTCCACGAATTCGCGAGCCTCGTCCGGATCTGTGAGAATCGCGTCTCGTTCAGCGACCGCGATGTTGTCTTCAATCCCCGCCAGCTTGCCCAGTTCCGCCTCGACGCTGACCCCAACTGCGTGAGCGGTCTCGACCACCTTGGCTGTGAGGGCGATGTTCTCTTCGAAAGGCAGGTGGGACCCGTCGATCATCACTGATGTGAATCCGTTCCTGATGCAGTCGACTATGGTCGCGTAGTTTCGCCCGTGATCGAGATGGAGTGCAACCGGGACCTGAACACTATCCGCTATGGTCCTCACCATCCCCGAGATCTCCCGAAGGCCAGCGTAGGCGATGGCGCCCTCGGAAACCTGTACTATAATGGGAGACCTCTCATCCACCGCCGCCCGGACCACGGCCTTGGCGAACTCCAGATTGTTGACGTTGAACGCCCCCACCCCGTACCCGTCCCTGTTCGCCGGGTCCAGGATGGCCTTTGAAGTCACAAGTCCCATGTCTCACGCCCCCCAGGTAGTCTTCTCAGTTCGCCGTGGATACCACGAACCGCGCGAACCGGCGCTTTCCTACCTTGAGTACCATACCCGAAACGGGCTCGATTTCCTCCAAAGGGTCCTCCACCCTCCGGTCGTCGATTCGGACTCCGCCTTGTTCTACCAGGCGCCTGGCCTCAGAGTTGCTGCCAGCCAGCCCAGCCAGGACGACCAGCCGTGCAGCCTGGACTTTTCCGTTTGTAAGTGCATCCGGGCCGATGACGGTATCGGATATGTCCTCGGGAAGCTCGCGCCGGGAAAATACCCGGTTGAACTCCTCTTCCGCGCGATCCGCCGCCTCCTTCCCGTGGTACTGCGTCACTAGCTGCCTTGCCAGTTTCCGCTTCGCGACCATCGGGTGGAGGCTCCCCGTCCTCAGCCCTTGCTCGACCTCAACCTTCTCCGAAAGAAGTAGAGTCGTGGCACAGTCCACATAGGGCACTATGAGGTCATCAGGAATCGACATAGTCTTCCCGAAGATGTCCTGCGGCGCCTCGTTGATTCCGATGTAGTTGCCCAGACTCTTGCTCATCTTGGCTACGCCGTCCAGGCCTGGCAGAATGGGAGTCAATACAACGACCTGCGACTCCTGCCCGAACTCCTTCTGAAGTGTGCGCCCCATGAGGTTGTTGAACTTCTGGTCCGTGCCGCCCAGCTCCACATCTGCCTCGAGGGCTATGGAGTCGTAAGCCTGCATCAGAGGGTAGAAGAACTCGTGGATGCCGATGGGCCTGCCCTCCCTGTACCTCCCCTCGAAGTCGTCTCTCTCCAGCATCCGGGCGACGGTCACTCTGGATGCGAGATCGATCACGTCCGCGAACATGAGCTTGCCAAGCCACGAGGAGTTGAACGTGACTTCCGTGCGCTCGCGATCGAGTATCTTGAAGATCTGCTCCTCATAGGTCCTCGCGTTCGCCCGCACCTCTTCATCGGACAACTGCCGCCTGGTTTCGGATTTCCCAGTCGGGTCTCCTATCCTGCCGGTGAAGTCGCCGATGACTATGACGCCGACGTGGCCCATGTCCTGGAACTGCCTCATCTTCTGAAGGACGACAGTGTGACCTATGTGAATGTCGGGGGCGGACGGGTCCAGGCCGAGCTTGACCCGGAGCGGCCTTCCGGTCTTCTGTGACTTCTCAAACTTCGCAAGGAGGTCTTCCTCAGAGATGACCTCCGCAGCGCCGCGCTTTATGATTTCCAGCTGGTCCCTGGGGTCCATCGAACGCGCCTCCATTCAGCCTGCCCTGGCAGTTGCTGCGACTATCACGATTCTAGCACATGGTGCCTGGAGCGGCAACGAACCGTTCGGTTGCGCGGGCAGGCTCTTATGCTATAATGGATGCGAATTCCGAGCCGAGGAGGCCTTCGATACATGCGTGCGAGAGCACGGACTCTTCTTAAGGTCGGTGCGTTGATATTCGTCTTCCTCGTTCTCGTCGGCGTGGGTGCGGCGGCCGGGATCCTCGCGGGCTATCTTCGGAACGCCCCAAGCGTCGAGGATGTTGAGGTCCGGCCAAATCTTCCGACCACGGTTTACGACGTGAACGGGCAGGTCATCTCCAAGTACATGATCGAGAACAGGGTTCTCGTGCCCTTGCGGGACATGCCGGACCATCTGATCCAGGCCGTGATCGCAGTGGAAGACCACAACTTCTACCAGCATCACGGCATAAGTGTCCGGCGCATCCTGGGGGCACTGTGGGCAGACATCAAGAACCTCTCCCCGGACCAGGGCGGTTCCACCATCACCGCTCAGCTGGCGAGAAACGTCTTCTTATCCCACGAGAAGACCATCAACCGCAAGATCTGGGAGGCGCTCTACGCCTTTCAGCTTGAGCGGAGATACACGAAGGACGAGATTCTCGAGTTCTACCTGAATTATGTATACTTCAACCACGGCGCCTATGGTGTGGAGGCCGCCTCACAGGTCTTCTTCGGGAAGCACGTGGGCGACCTGACCCTGGGTGAGGCGGCTTTGCTCGCCGGCGTGGTGAACGGCCCTGAGGTGTTCTCACCTTACAAGAACCTTGAGGCCTCGTTACGCAGACGGAAGATAGTCCTCGGACGTATGGTGGATGTGGGCTACATTACGGAGGATCAGGCCAGGCAGGCAGCAGAGGAGCCCGTCAGGCTCGTGGGACTCAAGCCAAGAGAGTCCGTGGCCCGGTACTTCTCCTACATGGTCCGGGACTACCTGCTCTCCAAGTACGGGCGGGAGATGGTGTACAGCGGTGGCCTCACGGTCCGCACAACGCTCGACCTTTCCATGCAGCGCGCGGCGGAACGCGCTTTCGCAAGTCTTCTGCCGACAGGCCGGACAGAGACCCGAGGCTCGACCACGTTGACCTACCCACAATCGGCGCTGGTCGCTCTTGACGCGGATACCGGTGAGATCAGGGCGCTGGTCGGCGGGCGAGGTGAGGACGAGTACAACCGGGCTATCCGGGCTGAACGGTCACCCGGATCGTGCATCAAGCCTTTTGTATATGCGGCCGCAATCGACAGCGGGTATACCCCGGCGACCGTCGTCGTTGATGAACCTATTGAGTTTCCGCAGTATGATGGCACAGTCTGGGCTCCGCAGAACTACACCAAGACTTTCCTCGGGCCCCTCACCTTGAGGCAGGCACTCGAGCAGTCCATCAACGTAGTCGCCATCAAGCTCACGGACGCCCTGACTCCAAGGAAGGTAATTGACTACGCCAAGCGGATGGGTATCACTACTCTCGTCGAATCCGGCCCCAAGAACGACGTAGTCCTTTCGCTTGCACTCGGCGGCCTGACAAGGGGAGTCACTCCCCTAGAGCTCGCGGAGGCGTACAGCAGCCTTGCGAACCTCGGGATGAAGGTCAAGCCCTATTTCATCCTGGAGGTCCGGGACAGGAACGGAGTCCTGCTCGAATCCGGGAGGCCCCAGAAAGACATCGTGATGGACGAGCGGACTGCTTACATCCTCACGGACATGATGAAGGGCGTGATCACGTCCCCGAACGGAACCGGGCGAAGAGCCAACATCGGCAGGCCCGCGGCCGGCAAGACCGGCACTGCAGACAGTAACACTGATGCCTGGTTCGTCGGGTTCACGCCGGATCTGGTGACTGCAGTCTGGATCGGCGAAGACCAGACTCGGGAGATGAACTACCCCAAGATCGGAAAGATAGGGTCCAGCCTGGCCGCAGAGGTCTGGGGGAAGTTCATGAAGGATGCGCTCTTGGGGGTCCCCCCCAGGGACTTCCCAGTTCCCTCAGGTATAGTTCAAGGGGTTCGGGTGTGCACCGAGTCCGGCCTTCTTGCAACAGACCTATGCCCCCCTGCCAAGGTGACAACTGAGAAGTTCATAGCAGGCACGGAGCCGGTGGCCGAATGCGACGTCCACAAGCCTTCTCCACCGCCTCCCCCGATCCCCGAGCCCCCTCTCTTCCCGTGGGAGGAGTGGGCCGAGCCGGAACGCTCCGACGCTGCGCCGCCGCTGCACTGAGATGATCAGGACGGGGAACAGGGTGCCAACACAGCAGACTGCAAAGAAAGGCGCTCCGGCTCTTGGCCGCTCTCGGCCAGCGAAAGCCGGGCCGCCTTTCTTCCGAGCGGTGGTGTCTACGTCCCTGGAAAGGATACAACGGTGACCCCATCGCCGCCCTCACCTGCTTCTCCGGGCCTCGCGGCTTTGATCCTGCGGTCTGACGCGAGCATGTCCCTGAGTGCCTCTCGAAGTGCCCCCGTCCCCTTCCCGTGAATCAGCCGGGCTCTCGGTATGCCAGCAAGTATGGCGTCGTCAAGATACTTGTCTGCTACATCCAGGGCTTCTTCCACCCTCATTCCCCGCAGGTCCAGCTCGGTGGAGACAGACCTTGCCCGATCAGCTTGGATCGCGACAACACCGCCCCCCCTCCGGACCCCGGCACGAGGTGCGGCCTGCTTGACCTTGACCGCCCTCAAGGACGCGCGAGGGACGTTGATCTTCATTGAGCCGACGCCCACCAAGTACTCGTCCACCCCTGCACGGTCCAGGACCACACCTCTCTGGCCAAGAGAGACGATTTCCACTTCGTCCCCCACCCCGACCTCGCGCTGATCGTCTTCGTGTTCTCCGGACTCAGGAGCCGAGAAATCCCCGCCTGGCTCGAGTGCAGTCAGCTCCCGTAGGACCTCGGTCAACCCCGCCATGTCCCTCCTTGCATCGACGGCGGCGGACTCAACTTCGTCCTGGCCGGCCTGCGAAGCCAGGGCACGAGCAGCGCGAAGCTCACCGATGATTCTGTCTACCTCGCGTCTCGCATCTTGGAGCAGGCTGTCAGCCTGAACGCGTGCCTGGCGAAGGATCTCCGATTTCTCGGCTCGCAGGCGTCTGTACTCCTCCTCGTACTTGTCCTTGAGCACCAGGTACCGGTTTCTCAAAGCCTCTGCGTCAGCCCTGGCAGCCCGTGCCCGATCATGCTCTGCCTTCAGGTTCGTAATCATCTGCTCTACCCTGGCGCCGTCTGTGCCCACGTGAGACCGTGCCCGCGCCAGTATGCCTTCGGGCAGACCGAGCCTATCGGCGACAGCGAAAGCATTGCTCGAACCTGGCACCCCAATAGCCAGCCTGAACGTGGGGCGGAGAGTTTGGACGTCAAACTCCACGCTCGCGTTTCTCATACCTTCTTGGGTGTGGGCGAAGGCCTTGAGTTCACTGTAGTGCGTGGTAGCCACCGTCCTGGCCCCGAGACGGTGCAGGTGCTCGAGGATGGCCATGGCCAGTGCCGCTCCTTCCTGCGGGTCCGTTCCTGCTCCAAGCTCATCGAGCAACACGAGGCATTGCCCCTCAAGCCTCCTGAGTATATCGATTATGTGAGTGAGGTGCGACGAGAACGTGGACAGACTCTGCTCTATGCTCTGCTCGTCGCCAATATCCGCCATTACCTGATCGAACACCGCCACTTCGCTGCCGGGTTCCGCAGGGATATGCAATCCCGCCTGCGCCATCAATGTCAGAAGGCCAATGGTCTTGAGGGTTACCGTCTTCCCACCTGTGTTAGGGCCGGTGATGACCATAGTTGTGAACTCCCGACCCAAGTACGGGTCTATCGGCACTATTTCCCCGCGAAGCAAGGGGTGCCTTGCACCGATCAGGGCTATGTGCCCGTCGCGATTGAGTGCCGGTCGGGACGCCTGCATCTCCTGGGAAAGCCGCCCCCGAGCCATGACGAAGTCAACCCATCCAAGCGTGGAGAGGGTGCGGTCCAGCCTGTCCGCGGCGGCTGCGACCTTCTCCGAGAGCTCCAGAAGGATACGGGCCACCTCGGCCTCCTCCTGCGACACCGCTTGCCTGAGGTCGTTATTGAGTTCGACCACAGCCATCGGCTCAATGAACACCGTTGCCCCACTGGCGGATTGGTCGTGCACCATGCCGGGCACGTGCGAGCGCATCTCGGCCTTGACTGGGACGACGAAACGACCGTTCCTGATGCTGACCACCGGGTCCTGAAGCATCTTGCCCCACTCCGGGGAGCGGATAATTGACTCTAAGGTGTCGCGGACCTTGTTGTTCAATGCCCGGATCCTTGCCCTGATGCTTCTGAGGGCGGGGCTCGCGGAGTCCATGACCTCCCCGGCATCGGAGATTGCCCCGGTTATGGCCTGTTCAAGGTCGGGGAAGACTTCAATTCCCCCGGCCGCGTCGCGGAACGCCGGGTATTCCGGGCTGAGCTCCAGGAGGGCTTTTCTCAGACGGCGCGCACCCACTACTGTGTACAAC
>JANLFS010000124.1 GCA_024655925.1 Bacillota bacterium
CCGTAGGCGCAACCGATTCGAGGAAAGGGGAAGTCCCCACTTCTTCTTGACTCAGGCCTGGCGCACATTCCGCTTGAGACCCGTTTCCTGGGTGGGATACACTGAACCTGGTCAGCTACTCTCAAGACCGAAAGGAGGCCGAGCCTGTGAGGCGCATCATTATCGTTTCGTCCATCGCCCGCGCCCGAGTCGGGGCTACGATGCCCTTTTTCGGGGACAAGTGCGCCCATATGGGCTCAGCTCGTCCAAGGCTTGAGTGAGGTGCGTCAAGACGCATAGCCGGGCCGCGGGCGACAGAGAGCCCGCGGCCTTAGATTTTTCCGGGGATTCTTTCGGGCCGGGCCGCGGGACTGTACCCGTGGCCCGGCTCGATGCTCATGACAGGATGGGAGGGACCGAGTGTGTCCATAGCCATCGAGTGTGTTCATGCTTTCAAGTCGTTCATGGAGCCAGCCCAGGGCCGGCAGGAAGTCGCGCGGTCCAGGCCTCAGGTGTCTCTCGGAAAGCGGCTCAGGAATATGATCGCCCCCAGGGCTGTGAGGGTCGACGCCGTGCGGGACGTATCATTTGAAGTTACCCGGGGTGAGATATTCGGGATACTGGGACCGAACGGGTCCGGCAAGTCGACGCTCATTCGTCTGATCTCCACCCTGCTCTTGCCGGATTCCGGGACGATAACGGTCTTTGGAAAGGACGTGATCTCGGAGAGGCTGGCGGTCAGGCGGTGCATAAACCGGGTCTCAGTCGAAGCTGCGTTCTTCAAAAAGCGCTCGGCCATGGAGAACCTGGAGTACGCCGCCCGGCTCTACGATGTGGATGTGCGTGAAGGCCGGGCAAAGGCCATGTCCATCCTGAAGAGGCTTGGGTTCGCAGAGAAGAAGGCCTTTATATCACTCGAGAACCTCTCCCGCGGGATGCAGCAGAAGGTCGCTGTGGCGCGCGCCCTCCTGACTTCGCCGGTCCTGCTCCTTCTCGACGAGCCAACCACAGGCCTCGACCCCGTGTCGAAGAAGGAGGTCCAGGACTTCGTGCTCGAGGTGAGGGACACGCACGATACGACCGTGATCCTTACGACCCACGACATGTCTGAAGCGGAGAGGCTGTGCGACCGGATAGCCGTCATAGACGACGGCAGGTTCGTGGCAATGGACACCCCGCAGAATGTCCGGGCGCAGTTTGCCGTGAACGGGGTCGTGCCTTCGCTCGAGGAGGCCTTTTTCAAGCTCACAGGGAAGAACCTTGCGGACGAAATCCCGGAGGGAGATGACTGACTTGAACGCTCTGGCACATGAAATAAAGTCCAGCTACGCACTGGTACAGCGGTACATCAACCTTGTGAAACGCTACTTGGGCTAGGAACTCGTGTACGCCTCCTACGAGGTAGTGAACGTCCTGTCCATCGGCTTCATCGGCGTGAGCGGTCCAAAGGAGACCATGAACGAGCGCATCCTCTTCCTCATGGCAGGGGCGCTTCTCTGGGGCTTCCTCTCGGTCCTGTTCCACGAGGTTTCGGAGTCCGTGGCCTGGGAGAGATGGGAGGGGACCATAGAATACTCGTTCATGGCCCCTCAGCCCAGGTTCACTTACATGATGGGCGTCTGCTTCTGAGCGATTCTGTACGGCCTCATATGGACGACGGTCTGCCTTACTGCGGTGGCATTGTTCTTCAGCATATCGCTTTCCGGGGCCAACCTCGGTGTCGCCTTGCTGACGCTGGCCGTGTCGAGCCTCGCATTCATCGGCATGGGCCTTGGGGCAGCGGTGTTTCCTCTTATCTCGCCGGAGAAGGAATCGCAGGCCACACACATATTCCAGGCAGTGATACTCCTCATCTCGGGTGTCTACTACGATGTGTCTGTGCTTCCACCCTGGATCCGGCCGCTTTCCGCGCTCTCGCCCGCGACCTATACCCTCAGGGCCGCGAGAGCCGCTCTTCTTGAAGGCGCAGGCGTCGGAGCCATCTTTCCGGACCTCTGCATCCTGCTCGTGCTCGGCGCGATTCTCATTCCACTTGGGCTGTGGATCTTCGAACGCGGCGAACACTACGCCATGAGGACCGGGAAGCTTAAAAGGAACGGGTAAGGAGGAATGGATGGCGATGAACGGGAGGCGCGCGACGAGACGGGCGCGGCGGGAGGCGCGCGACGCCAAGCGCAATGGGAACTGCGCGGCGGCAGCCGGAACGAGGAGCGCTCAACGGGGACCGGCAATGGATGGCAAGCACCAGGTGTTGGGCGAAGGACGAGCGAAGACAGGGTAGGGCAGGCGCGGTTGACGGAGCCTCCGTCGCGTTGCCTGCCCGTCTGCTTGCCATTGTTACCGTTCCACTCTTACCAGAGGGACACGATCTCGCTGATGTCCTCCTTGGAGAACTCCTGCACCCAGCCGGTGGCCAGTCGCACCTGCACTGTCTCAGGCCACACTGTGCCGTTCAAGACGTCCCCTGAACGGAGGACGATTGTCTCCATGCCTGTTCCGGCCCCGGCAAGGACCACCCGAGAAATCGAACCGATATCGAACCAGAGATTCGCATAGCCCGTCTCGATGAGGAACCTCAGAGTGGTGACATCCCCGGTGATGATTTCGCCGGTCTTGAGACGTACCTGGTGCGCAGGGACTGTGACTGGAGGAACCGAAACGGTTCCCACCTGAGGTGTGATCGTGACTTGCGGCTGGGGCGTCACACTCAACGAAGATGGCTGCCCACCCGGGGATGGGGGCAGCAGGATGGGCAGGACCGACGTGCCGAGAGCGCCGGGAATCGGCAGGCCGAGCATCCAGTGGTAGAAGTTGAGCAGCCATCTGTCGCGGTCGCCGTACGTGCCTGACGTGGAGATGTTGGCGAAGTAGATGTTCCCCCGCCCGAACGGGATCCTTCCCGCAAGCGCCGCTTTCCCGCGGTAGACTATCACTTCTGTCCCTTCCGGGTAACCAGTCACGCCATAGCTACCGAGAAACCTGGACTGGCTGACCTCCGTGTTCACGGGGTGGTCCGCAAAGGCTACCGGGTCCGAAACCGAGGTGAAACGAGTGCCGGGGCTCGGGATCAGACTCATGAGCATGTCGAGATACTTGGATATCTCGTCAGACCCCAGCAGGAGGATGTTTGCGCCATTGGATATCCAGTCCCGGAGTATCGTCTTTTGCGGCGATGCAACCTGAGTCGGGGTCAGGGAGAACTTGAATACATCACCCCCGGGATTCGGGTTGGTCCGGAGACCCCAGATCATGTCCAGCGTAACCGGCACGACTTTCGGCCGGTCGCCGTTCACGACGTCCTGGTTGTAGAGAGAGCACCTCGGGGGGAATGGACGCCGCGTACTTGCTCGGCTGGGCGAGGGCACTTCCGCCCGCGAGGATCAGGCACAGAACCGCAACCGCCGCCACAAACCTCACTCTTGTCAGGTTCACATGTACCAGCCTCCTTGCCCTTTCGGGAAATGGTCACAATACAATAGACGGCCCGGATGGGGCTCTCACAACAATGGCTCCATTCCGGTGGCCGATTTCCCGGCCCGGGGCAGCAGCGCCAGTCCGACCGTCCGACCCTGGGCGTCGCAGACAGTGCGGAGGTGCGTCATGGAACGAAAGGCGATCATGGCTGTGCAGGTTGGCCGGAGGTCAGAGCATGGTCCGGAAGTCCAGGAGGTTCTCACGCGTTACGGGTGCCTGGTCGAGGCCAGGCTGGGCCTCAACCGGAACTGCGAGGACAAGGGCCTGATCCTTCTGCAACTCACAGGGGACGACAGTGACATCGAGCGGCTGGGCCAGAGCCTGTCCGCGATCGACGATGTGTCAGTGAAGAGCATGATGCTGGATTAGGGATGGTTGGCTGCGCTATGGGGACGGGGGAGCGGGCACTGGGTCGAGCTGAGGACCGGCTGGGAAGCGCCTGGGAGCGGGCCCTGAGCTCCACGATGGACCGGCTGAGAGCGGGCCCTGAGCCGCCCGAAGGACCGGCTGGGAAGCGATACTTCCCCCGGCATCAGTTGGCAACGAATGTGAAGGGAATACTACAGGGATTGGCGAAGAGTATAGATGTGGACAGGTGACAGGCAGTCATCCGTCCGCGGTAACGTGTGAGCATGAGGCGCGAGCCTATCCAGTCAGCCGGCCGTGCCCCGCGCGGGCGTGTGGATCGAGACAATTGAAACAATTCGCAAAGCGATTGCGACGAGATGACCGAAACAAGACGGAAGGGTGGGGGTGAAAACGAGTCAGGAGGCGCCGGAGATGTATTCAGCGCATTCAGCAGTAAAGGGGCGAGAGGAGCCGGTCATGGAGCATCTGGCGCGAACAGCCCAACTCGCGAAGGAATTCGCTTCAGGTTTCGCTCCGTTCGAGGCTGAGATAGCGGGGTACGGCCATGATATCGCAAAGTACGGGGAGCTATTCCAGAGGCGTTTGCATGGAGAGGCGTCAGGCATCGACCATTGGTCTCTCGGTGCCTGGATACTGCTTCAGCACTACAAAGAGACCGGCCTGGCAGCTGCATTGGCAATCCAGGGGCACCATATTGGTCTGCAGAGCGGTCGAAACATAGACAGTCTTAGACCCGACGTGCTTGCAGCATGCCATCCATTGAAGTTGGTGCTCTCTGAGCCAGATCCATCCGTCCTCGAGAAACGGTATATTGCCGACGGCGGGGTCTTTCCCTCACCTCCTCCTGGCGTGTCCAGCAGGTTCCTAAGGGATGTCCAGTCGCAACACAACCTCGCCGCCATGCTGGATGTGCGCATGCTATTCTCCGCTCTCGTTGATGCGGATTTCATCGCCACTGAAGCGCATTTTAACCGCTCTGAGGATGGAACGTATAAGTACCGTCCACCCGGGCGCACGTTGGCGGTTGACCAAGCACTGGCCAGGCTGGATTCTCATCTGGCGGAGATCCGCGCCAAGTCAAAGGCCGACCCAGCCGTGCGTGCCCTCCGGGAAGACCTCCAGCGAACGTGCATGGAAGCCGCCGACCGGCCGCCCGGACTCTACACGCTTACTGCACCCACCGGCTCAGGGAAGACCATTGCTATGCTCATTTTCGCACTGAGACACGCGCTCCGCCACGGTCTGCGACGCATTATCGTCGTTCTCCCGTTCTTGAGCATAATCGAGCAGACTGCCGCGGTGTATCGTTCCATATTCGGTGAGGATGACCTTCATCCGTACGTCCTGGAAGACCATAGCCTGGCTGAAGTGGAGACCTGCGCCAAAGGCCCGGACGAGAGCCGAGCACGGTTGCTCGCGGAGGACTGGGACGCGCCAGTCATCATCACCACGAGCGTTCGCTTCTGCGAGTCTCTGTTTGCGAACCGGCCATCGGCGTGCCGGAAACTTCACAACATCGCCGGCAGTGTAGTGCTATGGGATGAAGTCCAGACACTTCCAGCTCATCTCGCAGTCCCTACTCTCGCGGCGCTCTCGCACCTCAAAGAGGCGTTTGGCTGTTCGGTTGTGCTTTCCACAGCCACCCAACCCGCATTTGGCTCACTGAGCGCACATGTCTCTCGGCACGCGCCTGCAGGGTGGGAAGCCCAGGAGATCGTCCCGCCTGAACTAGGGCTCTTCCGCCGCGTGCAGCGGGTGCGCGTGCACTGGCCCGGGGAGGGCCTTCGCACGACTACGCTGGAGGAAGTTGCCGAAAAGATGGCCCACTGCCCGCAGGCGCTGGCAATTGTGAATGTCAAGCGACACTCGCGAAAGCTCTACAAGCTGCTCGCTGAACGCGTGGAGAAGAAGGGACTCTACCATCTGTCCACGGACATGTGCCCGGCCCACAGGACTGACGTCCTGAGCGAAGTCAGGAGTCGCCTTGAGGCTGGTCTGGAGTGCCGACTGGTCTCTACTCAGTGCGTAGAGGCAGGGGTCGACATTGACTTTCCTGTGGTGTTCAGAGCCTGGGGCCCTCTTGAAGCGCTTGCGCAGGCGGCGGGCAGATGCAACCGGGAGGGCCACCTTGCAGAGGGGGAGTTCCACGTCTTTCTGCCGCCCATAGACCAGGAGGCCTATCCTGACCAGACCTACTCGGCCGCAGCATCGGAGGTGAGGAAGCTTGCGCTGGAACGTGGAGGCACGCTAGATCTTCAGGATCCGGCACTGTTCCTGGATTACTACAGGGAATTCTACGATCTGGCGAACGTGGTAAACGAGGACAAGGGTCTGTTCGAATTCATAAAGACCTGCAATTTCGCGGAGGTGGCCGAGCGTTACCACCTGATCGACAATCCCACGATCAACGTGCTGGTGCCATATGGTCGTCGAATTGACGAATACCGTGAGCTGCGGCAGATCGGTTTGAACCAGGGGCTTTCCCGCGACTGGGTGCACAGAGCCCGGCGGTTGGCGGTCAGTCTCTATCGAAGCGCGGAAGGCAGAAGCACCGGTGATGATTGGCTGGAGCCGGTCAAGTATCGAGGTGACGAAACCGGGTGGTACGTGTACCTCGACGATCGTGACTACTCGGAGGAGCTTGGGTTGATCATACCCGACGTACCAAGGGTCCTTGGAGCATGACGGGTTCTCCGGAAAGGTGGTGAGAAAGAGTGAACGAGAATGGCCGTTTTGTCCTGGAGGTCTGGGGCGACCTCGCGTGCTTTACCCGACCCGAGCTGAAGGTGGAGCGGTTCAGCTACCCGGTGATGACGCCTTCGGCCGGTCGCGGGATTCTGGACGCAATCTACTCCAAACCAGTCGAATTCGGATGGCGGGTGGACCGAATCGAGATCTTGAACCCTATCCGGTACATCCCTTTGCGTAGGAACGAGGTTAAAGAGAAGATCAGCGTCCGCGCGATCCAGGCCGTGATGAAGGCCGGAGGTGAGGTTGCCCCAATTATCGCGGATGCCACCAGAGAGATGATCGGAAATGATCAGCAGGGTCGCACTCAGCGTCAGACCATGGCGCTCGTCGATGTACGCTACAGAGTACATGCGCACATCCAGCCAAGACCCGCCTTTGCGGGTCGGCTGAACGCCCTGGCAGCGCAGATGCAACGGCGGTTGGACGCCGGGAAGTGCTTCTACCAACCTTACTTCGGTTGCCGGGAATTCGTGGCATTCTTCAGCCAGGCGGATGCAAGCAACAACCCACCTCCGCAACGCATCGATCTCGATCTGGGCTACATGGTCTATGATGTTTTCGATCTGAACACAGTGGACGAGTCTGGCTATGCTGCGCCCAAGATCAGCGTCTTCCACGCCTTCGTGAAAGGCGGCATCCTGGACGTACCTGAGTACGAAAGTGAGGCCGTGCTAAAGCCCAGATAGGGAGGAGGTGAGAGAAGTGCTTAATGAGTTGGCTGCGTATGCCCATGAGCATCGCTCTCTGGAACCTGGTTTCACATCAAAGACGGCTCGATGGGCCATCTGGCTGAGCCGTGAGGGGCGGCTCATCGATGTGCTTGACCTGCACATGCAGGAAGGAGACCGAAGGTTTGCCCAGTCACCAGACCTGCAGCAGGGAGAACTGATCGCCGGAGGAGTAACGCGCAGCCATTTCCTGATCGATACAGCTCAAGTGGTGGCTCTCTATGGGGTGGAGAAGCTTGCCGATGCTGAGCGCAGGAAGGCCCTTGCCAAACATGATTTCTTCATAGAGCTACTCAGGAATGCAGCGGTCGAGTGCCCCGTGCTCGGCGGTTGCGCGGCGTTCTTGCGCAGCGAGGAGAATCTTCGAGCCGTTCAGGAACGCTTGGTCGCGGCGAAAGCCAAGCCGACCGACAAGCTCACCTTTCGAGTGGATACGGGCTTC
>JANLFS010000125.1 GCA_024655925.1 Bacillota bacterium
CGCTCCCGGATCATCGCCCCCAACATCTCCACTCCAGTTAGCTCTCATGCCTCGCGGAAGTGCTGTCCGCCCCCTGTGATCCGCCCTCGCTCAGATCACAAGATATGTAGAGGACAAAAGCGGAGGATCACTCCTCCCTTTTGTCCAGGTCTCTGACTCGAGGTCAGAGCTGCCCGTTGTGGATTTCGACGCTCCAGTTCAGGCCGTAGTTGTTATCCCAGTTGTTCGCCCTGTCCTTGAAACAGAAGTTGAAGCGGGAAGTTTCGTTTGGGTCAAGTGACACGGTCGTCGACCACACCCCCGGCTTCTCCTGGGTCATCGGTAGATCAGACACATGATGCCAGTCCCGCTGCCCGAAGCCCGCGTGCAAGTAGACAGCGTCCGCGCCGGACTGCGCAAGAAGCCCATTGTACTTGACGGTCACCTTCTCCCCGGCAGTGACGGGCATTGGCGTCACGGTCACCCCACCTGCAAGGAACTTGTCTTTGGCTGCAGTTCGAGTGGTCCGCGTCCTGGTAGTGCGTTCAGGGCTTATCTCCCGGGCGAACTCGGCGTCTCTATCCATGCCGTACCGCCTCATCCAGAACACCAGCATAAGACCCCCTTTCGGCCTTAGTCTTCCGCCGAGCGGGGGACGCTATTAGACCAAATCCGCCCTCTACATCTTCCGGAGTGCCTCGATTCTCTTCTGGATGGGAGGGTGAGTGGAGAAAAGCCCTTGCGAGCCGTCGTGCGCGCTCTTGAATGGGTTGACTATGTAGAGAGATGCGGTCGCGCGGTTTGCGGCTTCCAACGGTTCTTCGTCCTGAGAAATTTTTTCCAAAGCGCTCGCGAGGCCCTCGGGGTACCGGGTCAGGAGCGCCCCATCTGCGTCCGCTAGAAACTCACGCCGGCGGGAGAGGGCGAACCTGAGCAGTTGCGCGAAGATCGGCGCCAGTATGGCGAGGATCACACCAAAGGTCAGAAGGATCGCTTCTCCTCCACCATCTCCACTTCTGCCGTCCCGTTTCTTGCTCCGGGAACCCGTTCCCCTTCCCCACCACATGATCCGCTTGATCCAGTCCGCCAGGAGGACTATCGTCCCGACCATGATGACCGTAATGGTGGCCAGCCTGATGTCGTAGTTCTTGATGTGAGAGATCTCATGAGCTATGACCCCTTCGAGTTCCACCCTGTTCAATTTGTCCAGAAGGCCGCGAGTCACCGCGATTGACGCATGTTCAGGGTCTCTACCTGTCGCGAAGGCGTTCAGCGCGGAATCCTCGATTATGTATGTCTTGGGAACGGGGATCCCCGCCGCGATGGAGAGACCTTCGACGGTGTGGTACAGATAGGGATTGTCTTCCTTGGTTGCAAGATGCGCCCCGCTAACTGCCAGGATTATCCTGTCAGAGCCGTAGTAACCCACAAGCCCCATTACGGAAGCGATGGCTGCGGCGACAATGACCCCGGTCCATCCGCCACCGAACATCTGCCCGAACACCCATCCCAGGCCGATCAAAAGAAGCGACGTCAGGGCGATGACAATCCAAGAAGCCGTGGTATTCCGCTGTATCTGCTCATACATGTCGCCCACGCCTCCGGGCTAGAATTTCACCCGGACTGGTTCTCGTGCCGCTTCCTCAACCTCGAAGAAGTCCTGCCGCACGAAGCCGAAGGCTTGCGCTATGAGGTTCTTCGGGAAGACCTCGATGGCCGTGTTGTACTTCATCACAGTGTCATTGTAGAACTGCCTTGCGTACGCGATCTTGCTCTCTGTGCCTGACAGTTCCTCCTGTAGCATCAGGAAGTTCTGGTTGGCCTTCAGCTCGGGGTAAGCCTCTGCCACAGCAAAGAGGGTCTTCAACGCACCTGTGATGGCGTTCTGAGCCTGCGCTTGTTCAGACACGGTGGTGGCTGAGGCGGCCTGTGCCCGTGCTCTTGTAACCATGTCGAAGGTTTCCTTTTCGTGGGCTGCATAGCCTTTCACCGTCTCCACTAAGTTCGGTATGAGGTCGAATCTGCGTCTGAGCTGCACTTCAATCTGGCTCCACGCGTTCTTCCAGCGGTTCCTGAGTACTACGAGGCCGTTGTAGGCGGAGACTGCCCACAGCACAATGAATGCCACGACTGCCAGGAAAACCAGGCTGAAACTCACACCTGTCACTTCCTTTCGACTTTCAAGTCCAGCGCACGTTTCTCCACTTTGGCCAGGATTTCCTCTTCGTCGATGGACAAAAGCCTGCGGTCTTCCATCACGACGGTTCCATCGATGATGACCGTACTGACGTCGGCTCCGGAAGCCGCATACACAAGGTGGGAAATGGGATCTGCATGCGGCGTGAGGTGTGGGGAGTTGAAGTCCACGAGCACGATGTCCGCCTTCTTCCCCACTTCCAGCGAGCCTATCTGGTCCTGGAGGCCCAGGCACGCCGCGCCGCCTGCGGTTGCCATCTCGAGACACTTGGCAGCGGGCATCACCGTCGGGTCCCCCGTGAAGACCTTGTGCAGCAGGGCGGCAAGGCGCATCTCTTCGATCATGTCCAGGTTGTTGTTGCTCGCGGCCCCGTCGGTCCCGAGTCCCACTCGCACCCCGCGGTCGAGCATGCGGGGCACAGGAGCGATCCCGGACGCGAGCTTCATGTTGGATCCCGGATTGTGGGCTACGCCTACTCGGTTCCCGGACAGAATGTCAATGTCGTCCTCAGACAGGGCCACGCAGTGTGCAGCGAGAACTGGTACGTCGAACAGGCCGACGGACTGCAGGAGCTGGACCGGGGACACGCCCTGGGCCTCCCGGATCTCGCGTACCTCGCGGGAAGTCTCGGATATGTGGGTGTGGACTCTCACTCCAAGGTCCCGAGCGCGCTGGGCCACTTCCCGCATGAACTCTGGCGAACACGTGTATGGGGCGTGAGGGCCCAACATGGTTGTGATCCTGCCGCCCGCTTCGCCGTTCCACTTTGTGCAGAACTCCACACCGCGCGCCAGAGTCTGCCCGGGGTCCGCGCCGAGAGACGTCATGCCCAGGCAGAGCGACGCCCTCATGCTGGTTTCGCGGACCGCCTGGGCAACCTCATCCATGTAGAAGTACATGTCCGCAAAGGTTGTAGTGCCTGATCTGATCATCTCGGTGCATGCAAGAAGGGTACCGTAGTACACATCCTCCGCCGTGAGTTTCTCCTCTATCGGGAATATCTTGGTCTCGAGCCATTCGCGGAGGGGCAGGTCATCAGCGTACCCGCGGAGCATGCACATCGCCGCATGGGTGTGGGTGTTCACAAGTCCGGGAATCGCCACACGGCCACGGCCCTCGATGACGGGGAACCCCGGTCCAGCCTCTGGGGCATCCTGAGCCCGACCTACGAAGCTTATTTGCCCGCTTCGGACGTGAATCACACCGTCCGGGATTATCCGGCCATGGGGATCCACCGTCACTACTTCCACATTCTTGATAATCAGGTCTTTCATCGGCATCACCCTGTCCTGTCTGCGCCGCCCCCGGTCCCCTCGCGCCATCCAGCGAGATACTCCCGCTGACTGCGGGTGGGGGAGTCGATCTTCACCCCGGCCGCACGCAGCCGCACTCTGGCGACTGCCTCATCTACTTCGGCCGGAACGGGGTGAACCCCGGGGCCCAGGCTTTCGTGGTTTTCCATCACGTACTTGACCGAGAGGGCCTGGACGCCGAAACTCGTGTCCATCACCTCGACGGGGTGGCCATCCGCCGCGGCCAGGTTGACCAGCCGCCCCTGGGCGAGGAGGTAGAGTCTGCGCCCGTCGGGACTCTTGTACTCTTCGATACCCTCCCTCGCCTCCCTGGGCTCCGGGCACATCGTGGCGAGATCAGGCTTGGAGATCTCAACATCGAAATGCCCGGCGTTTGCCAGGATCGCCCCGTCCCGCATTCTCTGAAGGTGCTCCCCGCGGATTACGTCCCGGCATCCGGTAGCTGTCACGAAGATGTCGCCCTCTTCCGCCGCACAGGCCATTGGCATCACCCGGAACCCGTCCATCAGGGCCTCGCACGCACGAACGGGATCAGTCTCGCAGACAATCACATTCGCGCCCAGGCCCCGGGCTCGCATGCTGATACCTTTCCCGCACCACCCGTAGCCCGCCACCACCACGCACTTGCCTGCCACAGAAAGGTTGGTGGTACGCATGATGCCGTCCCACACCGACTGCCCTGTCCCGTACCTGTTGTCGAAGAGGTACTTCATCCTCGCGTCATTCACTGCTACCACGGGAAACGCGAGATCCCCGTCCCGGTGCATCGCCCGGAGCCTTGAAAGCCCAGTCGTGGTCTCCTCGCATCCGCCCTGGACCTGCCCGAGGATGTCGCGTCTTTCGGTATGGACCATCGAAACGAGGTCGCCCCCGTCGTCCATGATCACATCCGCCCCATCCCCGAGAGTCTGACTCAGGTGATATCGGTACTCGTCAGTGGTGGCTCCCCTCCAGGCGAAGACCCGAAGCCCAGACTCTGCAAGGGCCGCCACAACATCATCCTGGGTGGACAGTGGGTTGCTCCCGGTGACCGAGACCTCCGCGCCTCCCGCCGCGAAGAGCAAGGCGAGCCTCGCGGTCTTCGCCTCCAGGTGGCAGGAGACTGCTATCCTTTTGCCCCGGTAAGGCAGAGTCGTGCTGAACTCACGCTCGATCTCAGCCAGGACAGGCATGTGCGCCCGCGCCCATTCGATCTTGAGCCTGCCGCGTGGGGCAAGGCCAGGGTCGCGCATAGCGGACTCGGTCATGCTCCATCACCACTCTCCCGCGCCCAGGGCGGCACTGCGCCGGCCTTGCCGCACCTGCATCCGCGTTCCTCGGGTACCGCCTCGATTGCGCGCATGGCGAGTGCCCGGAGTCTCTCCCCGTTGGCCTGCATCACCTCGACTACTTCCTCGTGAGTGAGTGGGGTGGGGGAGATGCCTGCCGCCCAGTTGGTGGCCATGGCGATGGACGCATAACAGATCCCTGCCTCTCGCGCAAGGACCACCTCGGGGACACTGGTCATTCCGACCAGGTCACCACCTATGATGCGAAACGCACGGATCTCAGCGGGGGTCTCGAACCTCGGGCCCTCAGTGCAGACGTAGCATCCCCCATCTTTGACATCTATTCCGAGGGAGGCCGCCTCCCGGGCGAGGACTGCTCGGATCTCTGGGCAGTACGGCTCGCTGTAGTCCAGGTGGACTACGCCGTTGGGGCCCCCGTCGAAAAACGTGCCGGCACGCGCCTTGGTGAAGTCGATGAACTGATCCAGCAGCACGAAGGTGCCTGGCTTCATGTCAGGGTTGAGCGACCCCACCGCCGAAGTCGCGATCGCCCTTTCGACCCCAAGAAGCTTGAGGGCAGCGATGTTCGCCCTGTAGTTGATCTTGTGCGGGGGCACGGTGTGCCCTGTCCCGTGCCGCGCGAGAAAGCCGACCTCGACTCCGCGGTACTCGCCTACCTTCAACGTTACCTGCCCGTACGGGGTTTCGACGGTTTCCTCCCTGACCCGGTCGAGAATCGCTGGGTCGTAGACGCCTGTTCCTCCTATGATGGCCAACTTCACGTCAAATCACCTCCGCCGCACACCACGTCCGCCGTCACTTCATCCTGGCGAGGGCACCCTCGATTCTGTTCATGCCTTCTTCTATCTTCCCCATGGAGGTCGCATAGGAGAGCCGTACGAATTCGTCCGCACCGAAGGCCGCCCCCGCAACCAGGGCCACGTGTGCTTCAGACAGCATGGCGTCAGCGAATTCCAGAGAATTCGTAATCACCGAGCCTCCAAGGGATTTGCCGTAATACTGGGACACTCTGGGGAAGCAGTAGAATGCTCCGGCTGGAGCAGCACATTCTACGCCTGGAAGGGCCACGAGCCTTTCATGCATGTACTTGCCTCTCGCGCGGAATTGCTCCACCATTTCCCTGACTGGCTCATCCGGCCCGTTGAGCGCAGCCAGCGACGCCCTCATCGAGATCGAACACGGATTGGATGTGCTGTGGCTCTGGATATCTGCCATGGCGCGGATCAGCTCACGGTCGCCAGCAGCATACCCTATTCTCCACCCTGTCATCGCGTATGTCTTCGAGACCCCGTTAACCACAAGGGTACGTTTCTTCACCTCTTCGCCGAGCGAGGCGATGCAGACAAACTCCCGGTCACTGTAGAGCAGCCGCTCGTAGATGTCATCGGAGATGATGAAGATATCACGGTCGATAGCGATCTCCGCGATCTTCTCGAGTTCAGCCCTGGTGTAGACCGCGCCCGTCGGGTTCGACGGACTGTTCAGAACCATGGCTACAGTCCTCGGACTGATCGCGGCAGACAGCGCCTCTGGAGTGAGCTTGAACCCGGTCCTGGAAGTGTCCACCGTCACTGGGCGGGCTCCGGCCATACTGATCTGATCAGGGTAACTCACCCAGTATGGCGCGGGAACAACCACTTCATCACCTTCCTGGCAAAGTGCCAGAAACGCGTTGTAGAGACAGTGTTTGGCTCCACACGAGATGATTATCTCGGATAGCTCGTAGTGAAGGCCGTTGTCCCGCAGGAACTTGGCCGCCACCGCCCGCTTGAGTTCGGGAGTTCCGGAGGCAGCGGTGTATCTGGTGTGTCCCTGGTTGATGGCATCTATGCCAGCGTTGCGAATATGCTCGGGGGTATCGAAATCCGGCTCTCCCGCACCGAAGCCCACTATGTCCACGCCCTGGTCTCTCATTGCTCTTGCCTTCGCCTCGACGGCCAGAGTTGGAGACGGCGTGATCATGCGTGCTCTTTCCGAAAGTCTCATGACAAACCCTCCTTCATTTGTGTATACAGGATACAAAGTACATGGTTGCTATGATTCGCCACGCGCACTGAGCATTCCTCCCCGAAGGTCATAGGGCCCGTTAACCGTCGCCTGGCACAGGAGCCGGATCCCGGGGTTCGGGCGATCCTCGTCTACTCCAAAGCAGGTCCCGTCGTCGACCAGCGCATCCAGAAAGTTGCCGGAAATCACCGCTTTCACCCCCCCGGCGCACCGGCCTTCCTGGATCACCAGGGTCTCTGGGGCGGCGAGAGAGAAGTTGCCTGTGGTTGGGTCCTGAGTGTGGAGGCCCAGAACGGAGCAGACCAGGAGACCTTCTGAAGTCTGTCGCAGGAGATCCTTCCATGTTCCTGCGGTACACGCTCGAAGGAACAGGCCCGAGTCGCCGGCGGCGAGTCCCGGTTGGGGAACGGGCGTCGGTGTCCTGCCGCACTTCGCGGCATATCTGACGTTCAAGATCGGGGTGGACAATCGCCCAGAGTCGATGAGTCGTACAGAGCCGGACGGGATTCCCTCTGGAGTGCAGGGAGATGATCCGGGCCCCAAGGGGATCGCGGTGTCCACAACTACTGAGACATCCTCCCGCATCACCTTCTCCCTCGTCCGGAACTGCTCCAGGGAGAACCTGGACCTTCCCTCGGCTACGTTCTCACCTGCAAGGTTGCCAGCCAGATAGTGTCCTATGAGAGCGTCCGCCACCCACGGGGCCAGCAGCACTGATGTCGGACCGGACCGGGCGGTCCCAGGGGTCCCGAGCGCGGCCACGAG
>JANLFS010000126.1:0-738 GCA_024655925.1 Bacillota bacterium
ATATTCCTGTTCATAGGCAGGAGGAAAGATGTACCATTTCTCCCAGACATGCGAGCCCACGAAGCCGGCGACCACGCGAACACCCAGCGCGTCAGCCGCCTGCGCGGTCTTTTTCATCTCCTCTATGCCAAACAGAATCTTCTCCTCCGGTCCCTTGCTCGGAGCCCACGAGTCGGTCGCCGGCCCGTGCGGGCCAAGGACCAACTGTCCTGCCAGAGCATTGTTCAGCGCGGAGAGCTGCAGTTGGTGACGCCGGAGAAGCTCCGTGAGCCGGCGGCGATAGTCCTTGTCCTTGAGGCAGGCCTCCAGATCGAAATGGTTGGAGCTGCGCCAGGCGCCGAGTTCGACAGCCTCGTAGCCGAGGCTTGAGACGTACTGGCAGACTTCCTCCAGGGGTTTATCGTTGTAGAGAAAGGTGGCAACACCAAGCTTCATGGCGTACGCTCCGTCCTAGTCCAGCCTGGCCGACAGTGTCGGACCCGATCACAGGGTTTACCGGGGGTATGAGCAGTTCAGCCGCACAGGTGCACGCGCACAACGCCCCTGATCGTGCACTCATGCTGCCCGGCGCGGCACTCCGCGGTTGCATGCCCATCTCGAACCATGCCGAGCCGACGGCTACGCCGGTCATCCCGCTGGGCAGCACGATGGCGTGACGGGTCTAGCGCGCCTCCCGAACGGCCCAGCAGCAAGGTACATGCGACCGGCCATGCGTGTGACAAGCGGAACATCGTTATA
>JANLFS010000126.1:748-7494 GCA_024655925.1 Bacillota bacterium
ATAGATCGTAGACAGCCCAAGCGAGCCGCAAGATGATTGCTCCGACGGATCGAACGATTCGGTTGGCTTCCATTCCCGCCTTTCCGCCCCAAGCGACGGAGGCTCGCACACCTCAAGGACGCGCAGTCTTGCTCTGTGAATAGCCAGGCCGACGCTCGTTCGCGCCGGTCTGGCGCATCTTCCTACATCGGCACGCCTTCAAGCGATAGTTCGCGCGCGCGGTGGCAACTCACAAAGTGGCCGGCGGTAACCTCCTCCAAGACGGGACTCTCCTTTACACAGTGGTCGACGGCGTAGCGGCAACGCGGATGGAAGTAGCAGCCAGAGGGCACGTTGCTCGCATCGGCAACCTCGCCCTGGAGCAGGATGCGCTTCGACCTGCGCCGGGGGTCGGGTTTCGGTACGGCCGAAAGGAGGGCCTCTGTGTACGGGTGCTTTGGGCTGCCGAACAACTCTTCCGTCCTGGCCATCTCCACGATCTTGCCTACGTACATCACTGCCACTCGACTGCTGATGTGCTCGACGACACTCAGATCGTGGGCCACAAACAGGTAAGCTAGGTGCAGTTGGTTCTGCAAATCTTGCAGGAGGTTCAGTATCTGCGCCTGAACTGACACGTCCAGCGCCGACACAGGCTCGTCGGCGACGATCAGGCGGGGATTCAGCGCTAGGGCACGGGCGACGCCGATGCGCTGCCGCTCGCCTCCGCTGAACGCGTGGGGATAGCGCGTCATGTACTCCGGAGGCAGGCCAACCTGCTGTAAGAGATCAGCTACCCGTTCGTTCAGTGCCTTGCCTGACAGGACACGGTTCACCATCAAGGGCTCGGCCACTATATCGCGCACTGTCATGCGCGGACTAAGCGACGAGTATGGGTCCTGGAAGATCATCTGCATCTCACGACGCACGGCTCGAAGGGACTGCCCGTCCAGGGTCGCTACATCGACCCGCTGCCCACTCGTCGTTGTAAAGAGAATCTGACCACTGGTCGGCTCAATAGCTCGAAGGATACAGCGTCCGGTGGTCGTCTTGCCGCAACCGCTCTCGCCGACTAGCCCAAGTGTCTCTCCCTCGTTGATGAAGAAGCTCACGCCATCTACCGCCCGAACAGCCCCCACTTGCCTTCTGAGAAACCCCTTCGTGATCGGAAAGTGTTTTACCAGCTCTATTACCTGCAAGAGGGGAGAGCCGCTGTCAGTTGGATGTTTCATGCGCTCCCTCCCCTGTAGAGCAGGCAACTCACGCTGCGCCGGCTGTCGAGGTCCACCGCCCTGGGCTCCTGATTGTCACATACGCCGGGCATGAAAGATGGACAGCGCGGGTGAAAAGTGCAGCCCGGGGGTCGGTCGTAAGGAGAGGGTATCGACCCGGCAATGGTCTGCAGCTTACCACGCAACTTGGGCCCTAGCTTTGGAATGGACTGCAACAGAGATCGGGTGTAGGGATGTTTCGGGTCATGGAAGATCTCATCCACCGGGCCTTGCTCCACGACTCTGCCTAGGTACATCACTACTACATGGTCGGCCATCTCGGCGATCACGCCCAGGTCATGCGTTATGAGCATGATTGACATGCCATACTCTTCCTGCAGGCGGCGCAAGAGATCCAGGACCTGCGCCTGGGTAGTCACGTCGATAGCCGTGGTTGGTTCGTCAGCAATGAGCAACGACGGACGACAGCACAGCGCCATGGCGATCATAGCGCGCTGGCGCATACCACCACTCAACTGGTGCGGGTGTGCGTCGAAACACTGTTCGGGGCGGGGAATGTTCACGTCACGGAGCGTCGCGATAGCGAGTTCCCTCGCCTCCGGCCTAGTGACTTTGCGATGGAGGGTGATAGCTTCCGTGAGCTGGCGGCCAATAGTGTGTACGGGGCTAAAGGCACTCATCGGTTCCTGGAAGATCATGGCGATCTCTGCACCGCGTATGGCGCGCATCTGCTTTCCGCGAGGATGCAGGCGGGCCAGATCGATCTCATCCTCGATTGCACTCTCGCTATTCCCGGTTCCAGGGCGCTGACGATGGAAGACCATAGAACCGGCGATGATGCGTCCTCCGCGGTCCAGGATCTGCAGCACTGAACGCGCCATGACAGTCTTGCCACATCCGCTCTCGCCTACGACGCCAACAGTGCTATGGCGAGGAACGCAAAAGGACACACCGTCGACCGCCTTGACCGTACCTTCGTGCAGGTAGTAGTACGTCCTGAGATCTCTTATCTCGAGCAACAGGTGTTGGCCTGTCATGACCCCGTATCTGCCTTTCCTCAGAGGCTCTGTCTCGAGAGCATCTATGCTAGCTACGCAATCGGGTCCAACGCGCCATGAGCGACGGCAAGCGCTCCCGACCGTTGGCCGCGCGCTATGGGAAGCTCACTTGCGGCTTGCCACGGGGCTATCGACGGTATTGCGATCTCACTACGCCTTGCAGACACCGCCTAACGCACATAGGGGTCTACGGCGTCGCGCAGGCCGTCGCCAACGAAGTTGAAGCACAGCACTGTCACCACAATGGCAACGGCTGGCGAAAGAAGCCAGGGGTAGAGAGCAATGCTGCGCACGTTCTGCGCCCCCTGCAAGAGGACGCCCCAGCTTATGGCGGGCGGCTGGAGCCCTAGACCCAAGAAGCTCAGAGCAGTCTCCCCCAAGATCATCCCAGGAATCGCCATCGTAAGAGACACCAACATATAGCTAAAGAGCGATGGCAGCAGGTGGCGCCGCAATATCCACCACTGTCCCGCGCCGCTCAGCCTTGCGGCCATAACATAGTCTTCCTCACGCACCGACAGTATCTTGCCTCTCACGACACGAGCCAGCCCAGTCCAACTTACCAGCGAGAGTATGACGGTCATCATGAAGTAGATTCTTGTCGTCGGCCATGTCACCGGCACAGCCGCCGCGAGACCCATCCAAAGGGGTAATGTTGGCAGGGACACCAGAAACTCGATGAGGCGCTGGATGATCATATCTACCGTCCCTCCATAATAGCCCGACAGCCCCCCGAGCAGCGAGCCGATGACAAAGCTAAGAGCGATGCCTACCAGCCCGATCGACAACGATATCTGCCCTCCGATGATCAGTCGGCTAAAGACATCGCGTCCTAAGGAATCCGTGCCAAGGAGATGCAAAGTGCCCGGCTCGTCCACTCTCACGAAGTGCATGTCAGTATAGGCGACCCCCAACAGCCTATACCGGTACGAGTGTACGAAAAAACGCAATGCGAACCTGTGGCTGCGGTCCTCAGAGTAGACCCAAGCGAGGGTGTTCTCGTCCAACTCCTGCTGGTATGCATATACAAAGGGCCACTGGAATCTACCGTTCTCCCAGACGCGGATGCGCTGCGGTGGCGCATTGATGCGCTCCGAGTGACGCTCCCGCGGGTCATAGGGTGCAACAAACTGTGCGAAGGCAACTAAGAGGTACAGCACCGCAAGAAACCCCAGGGATACCACCGCTAGCTTGTGACTTCTGAACTTGCGCCACATGAGTTGCCACTGAGAGGCATAGAGGATAGCCTCAGCTTTGCGTGTCATATCCAGTCCTTCCGCTCTCGTTCCCATGTGCGCTAGCCGCAGCCCCGCCGGCGCTTTTGTCACGTCTCTGCCGCGCAGAGGACGGCCACCAAACGTTGCGCGCGACCCGTCTCAGCTCGCAAGGCGGATTCGCGGATCTGCCCAGGCTAACAGCAGGTCAGAGATGAACGTGCCAACAACGGTGAGCCCGCTTAGGAGCATGACGAAACTGGCCGCGAGGTACATGTCCTGGAATGTCAAGGCCCTGAGCAGCAGCGGGCCCGTCATGGGCAGACCGAGCACGACTGACACGATGACGGTGCCAGAGACAATGCCTGGCAGCATGTACCCTACGGTGCTAAGCAATGGGTTAATGGCAATACGGATAGGGTAACGCAGTAGAAGCTGCCACTCGCTCAAACCTCTGGCACGCGCAGCAGTCACATACGGCTTGCCGAGCTCATCTAGGATGCAGGCACGCAGCGTTCGGACTAAGCCAGCCGTGCCCGCGGCACCCACTATGGCGATGGGCACGCCCATGTGCTTGATCAGATCCCACACTCTACCCAGGCTCCAGGGGGCCGTGGCATACTCAGGAGAGAACAGCCCGATGACACTCATTCCGGTGAGCCTATACAGGGCATATGCAAGGAACAAAGCCAGCAGAAAATCCGGAATGGCAATACCAACGAAAGCGACGAAAGTGAAGACATAATCGAGTGGTGAGTACTGATGGGTTGCAGAGTACACCCCGATGGGGAAAGCTACTACCCAGGTGAAAACGATCGTGGTAAATGAGACGACCATGGTCAAGACGATGCGCTCACCGATAAGGCTTTCTACTGGCTGCTGCCACTGAAAAGAGTAACCCATGTCGCCATGGAGTAACCCCCATACCCACCTACCGTACTGTACGTAGAGAGGTTGATCCAGGCCATATCGACGCTGTAGCGCCTCAACACGCAAGCGGATGTCCTCGTCACTCTGGCCCGCGTCCCTCATGTTCTGGATGACAGTCGTCAGATAGTCTCCAGGCGGAAGTTGAATAATAATGAAGGATACTAGCGACACAGCTATGAGAAGGAGCAAGGCATACTGGAAGCGACGCACGAAGTACGCGAGCATCTCACACCGCCATCCTTCTGCCAGCCATGGACTCGTAAAGCGATCGCCGGCTTCGCGTCCGACCGGCCTCGACGCCCTGAATGCCACGTGATAATCGTAGGACGAGCGCAGCGGGAGAGACCAGGTGGCGCCGCGCTCAACTGCCCGGCGCCACCTGGCGCGCCCCTATGTGGAGCTACGTCCGGAAATACCAGGTCTCGGGTCGGAATGGGCAGACAAAGTCAGACTCGGGCGCGTAGACCGGTACCTCATCTGGCACATTCGCGAGGTCCTTGTGGAACACGATGGGCATGGGCGCGGCGCCCACCGTGCCGATCGCCCAGAGGTTCTCTCCCTGCGACTTGTTGATCTCCTGGCCAAGCCGAATTCGCTCCTCGGTTGGCGCCGTCTGCAGTGCATCCCATCGCTCGAGTTGCTTCTTCATTTCCTCGACCGGCTCTTCGCCTTCCTTGCCCTTCGTCTGATACCACTTGCCCCAGGCGAAGCCCATGCAACTCTCGCCGATACCAGCGACGGAGTAGTAAGGCCAAAACTGCTTCTGAGTGTTGCGCGCGACGATCCAGGTCGAGAGATCGTACTCATCTGCTTGCCAGTGCTCGTTGAGGAGGCTTCGCTCGACGGCCTTGGTCTGGATGTTGACATGAACAGCTGTGCGCCACATGTCGGCCACAAGTTCAGCGGCCGGTCCCATGCCATGGCCATCCCAGTACTCGAAGTTGATCACCAGACGCTTCCCCTTGTACATGCGGAATCCGTCAGAGTCACGTTGGTCTAGGCCAAGTTCGTCCAGCATCTGGTTAGCTTTCTCCGGATCATACTCGATGTAGGCCTTGGCCGCCTCCTCGACATAGTAGTCAGTACCCGGCAGCGATGTTGCCTGCATTATCAAGCCCTTGCCCAAGTAGAGTACACGATTGAACTCCTCCCGATCGAGGCCGAGAGACATGGCGATGCGGAAATCGCGGTTGCGGAAAAGCTCGCGCTTGTCTGGGTCCTTGGCGCACTGGTTGAACATCAGCGCTATGTTGCCCGCGAAATTTGAGAGCCATAGCTTGACTACGTAGCCACCTTGCTCTTCATTCTGCTTGAACAGCGGATAATCAGCCATGACCGTATGTAGGCCCTCGAACCCCACCTCGCCAGCAATCACCTTGAGCTTGAGCGCCTCCGTATCCTGTACGAGGGCGCAGTACTGCCGATCGATGTAGGGCAACTGGTTACCGTCAGGATCTACCTTCCAATAGTAGGGATTGCGCACTGTTGTGATGTTGCCTAGCTCTCGTTTCTCGATGCGCCAAGGGCTGAGTACCGGTACCTCGACAGGGGCAGTACAGAAACTGACCGGATGGGCGTCTGCCATCTTCCAGAACAGATCTACCCAGCTATCCACATTGTTCTGTTTCATCAACTCCTCGAGCTTCGCCTTGTCAGCGTACTTGGCGTGAAACTGCTTGTAGAAATGCTTGGGATAGATCGTGTACCCTCCGTTCACGAGCAGCGACAGAACATCTGGGCAGGCGTACTTCATTCTGACAGTGTATTCGTCGATCTTCTCTACCCCAACGATGCCTGAGGTCGGAGGATTTGGGATCAACTCTGTGTTCATGCGGACGTCTTCGCAGTAGAACACGACATCATCCGCCGTGAAGGGCTCACCATCCGACCACTTGACCCCTTCACGGAGATGCAGCACAATGGTCTTGTTGGCCTCATCCAACTCCCAACTGGTCGCCAGGTTGGGTACGAACTGACGCATGTCCGGTGACATAGCGATGAGGCCCTCGAAGCTGTTCGGAACCCAGCCCTCGAACACGTTTGGGTTTGTGTGCGCGCCGCTGAGGGTGCCACCGTACCTGCCGATACCTTCAAGGGGTTTCACCACTAACGGCTCTTTGGGCAGACGCTTCTCGACGGGCGGCAACTTGCCGGCTGCAACGAGCTCGGCAAGCATGGGAGCCTCTTTGTACTGCATCACTGGCTCCGCTGTCACCTGGGGGGGCTTCGTCGCCTCGACCTTGGTAGGCACAGAAGCCGCCACTGACTGCGAGGTTGGTGGCACCTCGACGGGCTTGGGCGTGGAGCAGGCGCCAGCTACAGCACCAGCGGCT
>JANLFS010000127.1:0-4503 GCA_024655925.1 Bacillota bacterium
GCAATCACTTTCGTGGCAGTGAACCGCATTTGATTCTATTGAATTATTCCATGCCATTGAACGAATTCCTCCCTCCGGTCACCGGTTTTTCCAAGTATCGTACCGGATCTACCATGGCGTGCGGGCCGGCCATCCGAAGCCGTCCGTCTCTCGCTCCCCCGGACCGTACCACTCAGTTTCGAGTCACAGTCCTGGCCGAAGCTCGCGACGAACAACGGCGAAAGAATCCACGCGCGACAAACCACATGACACATTCTTCACCGTTGGGGGTCCAATTGGAAGGCTCGTGATTACTTCGATTTGCCTGATCTGCCTCAAGGGTGGGTAGGAGAACCGGGGACGGATGGTATCGCTTCGAGAAAGCTGGGCGGTTTTCAAAGGGGCTGCCTGGTCTTGGGTAATCCCGCTGCTCATCGTCGCAGCGTAATCACGGGAGCCGCGATGGCCACTGAAGCAGGCGTGCTTGCAGTGGCGCTCGCTCTGATTGTCTCGGTGTGCAATTGGGGGTGTCTTCGTGATTGCCTGGCCTTTCGTCTGAGAGACCGACGCATCAGTGAACTCCACCCAAGCGAAATCTACAGAACAACCTCCGCCGCAACCCTGGCCAACACGGACCTGGCCAGCATCACCGGTCGGCCGGAGGCCTCTCTCGCGACCTCTTTCATCGAAAGGTCATAGCCCATGCAATCCATCACCACGACGTCGCACTGGGCAAGTGCCCGGGCGGCCTCCCTCAGCTCCGTGTGAGTCAAACCAGGGCCTGGCTGGACCTCTGTCCCCGAGCAGGAGGTCACTCCCCCATTGCCCTTCACGCTCTCCTTCACTCCAAACGGTGATGCCGCTTCGACAACGACAGTGGTGCCCAGGCCCGCAGCCCGCGCAGCTTTCTCCCAGCGCTCCGCTTGCCAGCAAGCCTGACTCCGGTCGGGGGTAAGCACGCCCAGAATTCCGTCGCCCACGACTGCCAAGGCGGTGGACATGAGTATCCGATCCGGGCGCAGGAGGGGACGGTTCGACTCCAGATCGTCAAAGGACCCGGTGCACAGGAGGATGATGGCGTCAGCCTGATCCTTCGCGCGGCGCACAGCCGCCTCGACCAGGGGATACAGCTTCCTCTCGGACACCTGGACCGACCTGCCTGTTCTGAGCCTCGTGACGAGGAGTTCCTCCCCCTGTGTGGGAGCGAGCGCCGCAACCTCGGCATCACTGAGGCCGTCCAGAGCGCCGAATTCCACGATCTGAATGGCAGCGCGGGGCGAGGCTGGGGAGGCGCTGCATCGGCATTCCCCCCTTGCGGCCTCACTTCTCGGCGGAATGCTCTCCACTCTCGGGCCCTCGGGAATCCCCATTATCCTTCGGAGCTCCGGCACGATGTCTTCCCGAGGTGTCTGCCCGATGGTGACTGCAGCGACAGTGCGGCAAGTCCGGTCGTTCAACTCCCAGCCACCTCCACTGCTTTTCTCACTCAGCCCCATTGGGGTTCTTCAGGAAGTGGCCGAGGCCACGTTCCCGTATGTCCGCGTAGCGCGGAACACCAGTTATGTCAACGCCCGTGCCCGGGTACATCATCTCCATGGTCTGGAGTATCTCCAAGATGCTCGAAGCATGCCTGCCTACCCTCATCTCAATGGGCAGGCCTCCCTCATCGTAAGGCACGGTGACCAGGCCTTTCTTGGCCGCCGCGAGGAGAAACTCATCTTTCCCAACCAGGAGGAGGTCTTCGGTGGTCCTCCCGCGCACCCAGTCCATCAGCGGGTTCGCCACCTCCATCAGGATGACCCGAGCGTCGGAGTGGTCCCCGACCTCCCTGTGGGTGAGCCCTCTGAGCCTGCCGGGGGATGCCTCAACCCCTATCCTGAATCCCTCGTTGAACTCGAGAGTCATGGCGGACATCCCAGCTATGTCCAGGGCGTTCTCATGGGCAACCATCACGTTGACGATGGGATACATCGCGGACGCCTCGTGCAGGTCGATCACAAGGTCGCAGTCTTCCTTGCGGATGAGTTCGGTGATGGCGTAGGCCACCCGTTCCGTGAATAATCCGTTCGGACGCCCGGGGAAGCAGCGGTTGAGGTTTCTGACTTCAGAGCCGCTCAGTATCTGCCCGGATGGGTAGTGCGCGTAGGCCTCGGGGTCCGGCCACTGGTGGACGGGGTTGGTCAGCCTGTCGCCGAGTCTGAACCAGCGCTCGCCCCACTCGGTCTTCACATGGAACCTGGGCAGAAACGCGTCCTCAGCGGGCTGCGCGGTGAACCCACTGTTGTTGCTGTGGGGAATGATGATCAGTCTGCCGCGCTCGACGACGGCGTTCTCTATGAAGAGGACGGCCGTGAGCATGCCGGCGACCTCGGTCGCATGAACGCCGCCGAGAAGGAGCACAGTCCCGCCAGGTTCGTCTCCTTCGAGCACGTACACATCCGTATCCCCGGCAGTGCCACGAATGCCCCCGAAGTAGTCTGACAATCTCCTCACTTCAGTCACGGAAGGCCCTTTCACAATCGGCTCAACCGTGTAGGATTCCAGTATCTGTGCGCTTGCAAGCGCAGTCACTGCAATAGTGACCGCGAGAATCACTGCGGCTCTGACCAGCCGGGCTCCGGAAGAAGTCGGCCTCTTGAAGTTGGGCGAAGCAGACACCTTGCACCACCTCCTTCAGCGGATGTGAAGCGCCCTGAGAAGGAACGGCGCCATCACAACTCCGCAAACAATCTGCTCGTAGATGTCGTCCGACCGGAACATCTTTCGGACGAACCCGATCACTACCAGGCCGCACAGCCCGGTGTATAACGCTGAGATCATGCTGGTCATTCCGCTCGTCACCTCACGAGGAACTTCAAGCTGTTGGCGAAGTAGACGGCCAGGACACCGAGGAGATTGATCAGGAGAATCGGAGGCACGCACTTGCGCAGGAAGGTCCGGTATTCCCCGTCGTACCCTACTGACGAGACCGCGAACTTGCCCACGAGAGCCGTAGGAGGTATCAGCGCCCCAAGCGAGATACACAAGCTCAAGCCGGATATCGCGATGACGGGATCCCGACCGAGGGAGGCCCACATGTATGGAAGCCCGAAGACCGCTGCCGCTCCGAAGGCAAGAAAGGTGCCTGCAAAAGGCAGCACCGCGTAGAGTCCGGGGTACAGGAGAAACCCAGGCAAGGTGAGAATAGCCGTCACGAACAGGCCCTTGACGCCGGTCAGGCTCATGATCTGAACGAGGATCCCCACCGCCGTCATAATACCTATGATCGGCAACAGCAGGTCCATTGTATTAGTGAACGATTTCCACAGGTCAACCCTTGCGCCGCAAGCGAGCGCGACCAACACACCGATCACGAATATCAGCGGCAATCCAATGTTCGGCATGACCAGAGGAAAGAGCCTCGTGGCCACCATCAGGGCTATGATCGCAATGAGAGGAATGTAGGCTGCCGCCCGGGATTGCCCAGCCCGCACCTGCGGGAGCTTTGCGAGAACAGCCTCCACGTCGAGAGGTCCCCGGACGAAACGAAGCCCGTACACCGCCGCAGCGATAGTCGCAAGGACCAAACATACGAAAGCCAGCGGGCAAAAGAACCCCGAATACGGAAGGTTGATTCCCGCAGCCATTATCATGGCATACACATTCACGGGCGGGGCAATCAGACTCAACACCCCTGCAATCGCCACAAGCACAGCAACGTTGAGGATGGGGATGCCCATTCCCACAAGCACCGGTCCGACTATCCCACCCGTCGCAAGCACCGCAACAGTTCCGGAACCAGTCACAGCTCCGGGGAACATAACGACAATCATGATCAGAAGAAGCAAGATGAACGGGCGTCTGTGAAACCTCTTGGTGATGTCTCGCACCAGGAGGTTGAGGGCGCCGCTCTCTCTCAGGACATCCATGAAGACTCCTGCAGTGATCACAATGAGCAAGAAGTAAAGGTAGGCGGTGGATCCCTCGGCAAACCGCCTGATTGGAATCCCGTACCCTCCGGCAAGGGCGCCCGCCGCCGCCGTCAGGACCATAGCCAGAGTTGTCGGCATTCTGAGGAACCTGAGAGCGACGATGAATGTAATAACCATCACCACTAGAGCCAATACGGCACTGGTCACCAAGTCCATCCCTCCTCCAATGCCAGTCGAAGGGAGAGAATGGGGCGGCCGGCCTGCCCGGACCGCCCCTTCCCAACGCCTCCGTTACCAACCTACCACGTAGCCGTCACGGCGCGGGTCGGCTCCGCCCATCAGCACCATGCGCGACGGGTCGACAACAACGCCCTGCGCCCCGCCGACGGACATTGTCCAGTCGGAGAACAGCCTGATCTTGTGTCCTTTGGCCTCGAGTCCTTTGCGGACGTCTTCTGGGATCCTGGCCTCGAGCCTCAGGTCGTTTCCACCGAAGCTGTAGATGCGGTATCTCGGGGCCTCGATGGCGGTCTGCACATCCATGCGGAAATCAATGACGTTGACGATCAGCTGGAACATCGTCTGCCAGATCGCATCCCCTCCAGGGGTGCCG
>JANLFS010000127.1:4513-7447 GCA_024655925.1 Bacillota bacterium
CCTTGACGACGAAGACTGGAGCGATGTTGTTCATCGGCCTCTTGTGGGGCTCCACCTTGTTGACATGGTCAGGGGAGAACTCCATCCATCCCCCGCCGTTGTTGAGGAAAACCCCCGTGTCTCCGACGACAACGCCTGTGCCCCAGCTGCTTCCGATGCTGGTGGTGTAGGACACCATGTTCCCCTGCCCGTCAACGACTGATATATGGGTCGTGTTCTCGTAGCTGTCCGCGTTCCCGGGGGCTATGGAGTCCTGGGCGCGTCCGAGGTCGATCCGCTTACGCTGGGCAGCCGCATACTCCTTGGAGATGAGGGCCTTCTCGGGAACGTGCACGAACTTGGGGTCTGCGATGTAGCGGTCGCGGTCCGCCGCGGCAAGCTTGGTCGCCTCGACCATCAGGTGCAGGGTTTCCACGGTATTATGGCCCATCTTCGCAAGGTCAAAGGGCTCGACTATGTTAAGCTGCTGTAGAACGAGTGCCCCGCAGAACTCTCCTCCCGGGACGTAGATGTCATACCCGCGATACGTCCCGTGGAGAGGTTCCACCCATTCGATCTCGTAGTTGGCGAAGTCCTCGAGAGTGAACAAGCCTCCGTTCTTCTTGAAGAAGTCGGCCATCTCCTGAGCGATCTCACCCTTGTAGAACACGTCTGGGCCTTCCTTGGCCACCCTCTTGAGCGTGTTCGCGAGGTCCGACTGCACCAACACGTCCCCTGCCTTCGGGGGAGCGCCGCCGGGAAGGAAGGTCTTAGCGGAGGTGGGGTATATCGAGAGCAATGTCTCCTGGTTCGCAATAGCGTTAGCCAACCGCTCCGTAATGGGGAATCCCCGCTCGGCGTATTCGATTGCGGGCTCGAGCACCTCCGCTAAAGACATGGTCCCATAGTTCTTCAGGGCCTCATCCCACGCGCGAAGCGCGGACGGCACCATACCGGCCATGTAGCCTCGCTGCGCAGTATCCTTGGTGAGGACATCTATGGACGCGCCCGCGGGGTTCGGCGCGTTCGCGTTGATACACGCGATCTTCTGAGTCTTGGCGTCATAGATGAGCATGACGCCCCCTGCGGCAATGCTGGAGAAATCCGGTTCCACGACGTTGAGAACCGCGGCAGTAGCCACGGCCGCGTCGACTGCATTCCCGCCCTTCATGAGTATCTGAAGACCGGCCTGGGACGCGAGAGGATGAGCGGCAGCCACGATGCCGTTGGAGCAAGTGACAACAGGCCTAGTCGCCGCGGCAGCCCCCATATTCCCGAGCACGAGACAAAGAAGCAAACCTGCCACAATTACATGTCCCATTGCGTGTTTTCTGAGCATAAGTCGCACCTCCCAAGCGTTAGATGATCGCCTCTCCAATGACCTGTTCGACGTCTCCCAGCAGATCGGTCCTGCGCATCCCCGAGCCGAGACGCAACCGCTCCTTCGAGGCCCACAGCACCGCGACTTTCATGCCTTGGCGGATTTCTGAGGTCGTCACCGGTGTGCCCGACTCCTCGTCGATGGTGGAAATGAGGTCTGGGAACGATCCAACACGTTCTGCCTTGCCTGACAGCCCGGATAAACTCAAGGTCATATACTCGTTCCAGAACTTCAGTTCTGCGATGGAAGACCCATCTTCGACCAAGACACGTCCTACATCAAAACCGGACTTGGTCTCCATGTCGATCCCGGTGACAACTCCTGCCATCACCACACTCCCGCCCAGAGCAAGTGCGCATACCTCGGCGGTGCGCATGCCCCCGGACCCGGCATTCGCCTCAATGATCTTGCCCAACTCGATGGCCTGGCGAATGGCACCCGGTGCGCCGTTCAACCTAGCGTGTGTGGCGGACACGGGATTCCTCGCAACCGCCACCAACCCCCCTGCTCCCACTGATGCCTCCCGCACCAGCCGCGCGGCGGTCTCCAGCCGGCCCCGGATCACGCCTTCTATGTACCGGTTCTCGCCCGCGTCGCCCCCTGCAAACGCCTGCCAGGCAAGGTATTCCGGCACCTGGTCCAAGTTCATTGCCCCCATGATACCGGTGGGATGAGCCCTTCCATTGCAGGGACAGTCCACAACTGGCAGCCCCGTCATGGCGGATTGGAACCACCCGTTCACGGTCCCTACTGCACCGTTTTCATTCGATATCAGACCGAAGACCTTTTCGTCCAGGGCATCCAAGAGAATCTGCAGGGAACGCTGGTAATGGACAGGCTTGGCGTGAGCGTTCTCGGACGCTGGTGATCCGACGAGAGCCACTGTTACGAGCAGTGCATCATCCGGGACTTCGTCCATGTCCACGAGCACGGGATCTCCGGCCTGCACCGCCAGCCTGCCCAATGCGAAACCGTCCTTTTTGGAGCCTCCCCCGCCTCCTCCTAGGAGGCAACCCCCAAGTACTGCAGCATTCACTACATCCCTACACTGAATCGCCAAACTGACCCTACCCCCGCTTGTACCGTCTCACAATGATAGCCGTAGCGTTCCTGGGATCCTACAGCCCGAACATGCTCTTCAAGATGTCCCTTATCTCAAGCGTCTGCTCTATGTAGATGATGGGGATGTTGTTGTCCTTGGCTATCTTGGTGAACAAGCCGTCCCGGTTGCCGTCGTTTCGAACGATAAGGAAGTCCGCCTTCGGAGCAGCCCCATGGATGAACGGATCTGCGAGGTCACCGCGGCGGGGATGCCCGCCGATGTGGGCCGCAAGAACGTATGTGCCTTGCTTACGAGCCGCCTGGATCAGCCGGTTTACCCGATCGATCTCTTCCGCCGTGTCGATGCCGGCCTCGCCGAGGCCTTTGACACTTCCCCCGATGCCGATGACCAAGGTCTTGTAACCTTTGATCTTCTCCGGGCTCATGACCTTATCGAAATCGGCCTTCAGTTTCAGTTGGTCACAGACCAACTTGATCATCAAGGCATCAGGACTCTGCCCCGAAGATGTGAT
>JANLFS010000128.1 GCA_024655925.1 Bacillota bacterium
TCTGCGACTAACATATCCAATGCGAGGCATCACGATTAGGGCCTGGCGGGGGGTTCGGGGGGCGCAGTGATATGAACGCGCGCGTTCGGTCTTGGCCTGTTCCCCAAAATTTGGGGCCTATGTCGGCGGGAGCCCACAAATTCGTGGTCTAGATCCAAAGGATCGGTCAAGAATGTGGGCTATCCACTTGGGAGGGTCGGCGTCCCACGAGATGGACGCGGGGAGGCTCTTCCGGCCAAGCAGCCCAAAGCTGGTAGCAGGGCATATGTCCTCACGCTCTGCCGCGGGTGCCCGCCCCACGCCAGTTGAGCTCCCGATGCCCCAACAATGACCGTTATGTCAAAAACAGCAGTCATATATGAGGGCTAGTTTGCGCGCAGCCCACGGATTTGGGGTTGGCGGCGAGTCGAGGCAGTCCACGACGAGTCTCAATGGAGACGCCATCTCGACTTCGTCTGCGTCGATCCATACACCCGCGTTCCGCATGTAGATGCTTCCAGTCTCGCATTTAAGGGGACGCCGTTTACCTTATTTGGCGAAGGCTCGGTGTAGACGTCAGCGCTAAAGTCCGCAGGTCCGCCAACCGGAGAAGCGTCCGCGAGCCAAAGGACCGGTCGGAGTTTTGCCGGGCGCGGCCAACCACCGCTTGTCGGAGTGGCGACAAGTTCTGAGGTGCACTTGTCGTCTGGCCGACAAGTCCCGTCCAAAACCCGTTGGAATTCCGACAAGCTGCTGGGCGGCCAGCAAGCGTGCGCCTCCGGGCTATAGATCACCCAAGGCGCACAGATAGACCTTTGGCTGTCATCCCCGGAACTCCCGCCCACCGGATGTTACATGCGGAACGTGGGCATACAGGCTTGTACCCTTGGCTAGCCTTCGGTAGCATTCTCGGAGTTCGGAGCACGCTTGAGTCTCTCTACTTCCTCGGACAGCCGCTGGACATCCTTCCTCAATGCGGCCGCCTGCGAGAGTGCAGCTATGGCAAAGACGAAGGCTATGGGAGCGAAAAACGACAACACTTCCATACTAACCAACTCGCTTTCGCGTCGGATTAGGGGGTGCCTGATGTTGCACGTGGAACGCGGATCACACTTGCCGGTCAAAGTATCGTCTCGACACGACGATCACGCCCAGGGTGACGATGAGGGGGATGCCAATGAGCGCTGCAAGGCGAGCTCCTTGTAGTGGCACTCCCTCCAGGATCCCCGCCTCTGTCGGCAGGAGTCTCAGTACCGACAGAATCTCCGAAAGGCTTGACTGCACCAGCGTCGCGACTGAAGAAAACGTCAGCAGACCGAAGTAACCCACAGACCCCCACCAGGCCCACGCCCGCCGCCTCAATAGGCCCAAGGTCAAGAATGCCAGACCTGCTATTGAGATGTCCAGCGCAACGACGCCTTGGATATCAGACAGCCAGATGCCGAACAGCGGGAAGACGCCATTGAAGAACAGGGGAACGTGCATCGCGATCGCGTAGAATGCGAACAAGACAGCCAGAACCAGCACTGGTATAGGCAAGCTTTCGATCCAATACGAGTTCGCGTCCTTGGCCTCAAATATCCGCCTAACGTTCTGGCTCCTGTAAAACGGAATCAACAATCCCCGCGCCAGCAGATAAGACACTCCCAACGCGACAACCACGAGCAAGGCAGCGGTGGAAGAGAGCTCCTTGACGGACGACATGAAGACGAATACAGCCATCAAATGACCTGCCAAGCGATGCTGCCGAACATGAGCGAACCAAACCCGAATCCTTCGTAATGGAAGCGTCCGCCCTCAGAGAAAAGATAGAAGCAGTAGATTTCGGCTGGCCCAAGGAGAGCCGCGGCAGCGCCAACTAGGAGCAGCAGGACTCCGATGATGGCTAGGATCAGAGTCCGATCCTTATGACGGTCATCACACTCTCTCATCATGTCTCATCCTCGTCATTGCATCCAGCGTACCCCTGCACATAACTTGCGATCTCATCGGTCACTCCATTCGCCCTGGCGATCTTCCCATAGATCTCGGCGCTCTGCCGCGGGATTCTGGCGAGCGCCGGGTCTGCCCGGTCGATGGCGTATAGGCCGAACTTCTGGGAGTAACCGGCGCGCCACTCGAAGTTGTCCGCGAGAGTCCAATGGAAGTAGCCTCGGACGTCCACCCCGGAGTCGATCGCCCTTCGCACCTCCCGGAGGTGGTCAACTATGTACTTGGGGCGCAGGGCGTCTGCGCGGTCGGATATCCCATTCTCCAGGATGTAAACGGGGACGCCCAGGCTTTTGACGTCTGAGAGGACGTGAAAGAATCCTTCGGGGCAGATGGGCCACCCGAAATCTGTTCGGACAGCGTCAGCCGGGATGACTTCGGCGCTGAACCCGTTGGCTAGCCCGTTGAGACGGAATGCCACAGTCCTGCTGAAGTAGTAGTTGACTCCCATGTATGTGAAGGCGCGGGCAAGCCCCGGGACCGCGACGCCGTTGCCTACTGGTCCAGGGGCGACCCCGGTTGCTAGGGCTTCGATGATTGTAGCGTTGAGGGCTCTTCGCTGGAAGCCGGCGACGAGCAGGTCGAGCAGGTTTCGCCGGGCAGGCTTGAAGTAGGCCATGTTGTGGGCGACCCCGATCATCGCGTCTTGACCAGGCGGGGATTCGCTGCGGATGATGTTGAAGGCCTCTACGTGTCCGAGCAGGAGATGGCGGAGGACGATCCTGGCCGCGCGCAAGGATCTTTTCTCGGGAGGGAAGTGGCCTGTGATGTAAGAGAAGAGCACATAGACCATGGGCTCATTCAGAGTGCACCAGAGGGCCGGGTACTGCCCTAGGCGCGCGACCACTTGGCCGCAGAACGCAGCGAATCTGTCTACAGTCGCGGGGTTTTCCCACCCGCCCATGTCAGCGACCCATTTCGGCAGCACCCAGTGGTACAGGGTGAGACACACCGCGATCCCCCGGCTCTCGAGGCCTTTCATCATCTGTTCGTACCGATCGAAGGCGGCGTCGTCCCATTCGCCGGGCCTGGGCTCGACGCGGGACCACTCGATGCCCATTCTGTAGGCGTTCAGCCCCATGGAGCGCATCAAGTCGAAATCCTCTTCCCACCGGTTCCACGAATCGCACGCAAGGCCGGATGTGGACCCGTCTTGGATCTTGCCAGGCTCCCATGCCCACCAGTCGCTCGCGGTGTTGTTCCCTTCGATCTGGTGACCCGCGGTCGCGGCGCCCCAGAGGAAGCCCTCGGGAAAGCTGAAGCCTTTCATGTGTCCGCCCGCCTCCTGGAATACTTGGAGTAGGTACGTTGCCGGTATTCGACGGAACGCGGGCCGCGCCTGCTTATGGGTGAAGGAATCCGGTGCCTGCCCGAGAAGATCACTGCATACTTGGGTGCCTGTAAACCCTTTAGGGGGCAGCGCAATGAACGAGACGATGCTGGCGGGAAGCGAGCCCCGCCCGAGCCTAGTGCCAATAGCCTGGGACGGACAGGCTGGAGCGGTCCGGCTCATCGACCAGACGCTTCTGCCGGTCGAGGTGAAGTACATGGAGGTGCGCACCTTGGATCAGATGATCGAGGCCGTGAAGGCGCTCCGGGTCCGCGGGGCGCCGGCAATCGGAATCGCCGCGGCGTTCGGAGTGTACCTTGCCGTGAAAGACGAGGAGTTCAGAGATTCGGATGGTTTCCTCCACAAGGTGCGGGAGGCATGCCAGCGGATGGGAGGCGCCCGTCCGACCGCCGTGAACCTGTCGTGGGCACTCGCGAGGGTCCGAAGGACGGCGGAGGTTGCGGCGCGGGAGGCGACTGGGACGCGGGACTACCTGGCAGGAGGCGCGCAGGAGGGCATGCGCCAGGACGGAAGTACCGGGTTCGCGGAGGCTATCCTCCGAGAGGCGCTCGCCATGATCGAGGAAGATCACCGCGTCTGCCGCGCCATCGGCGTGCATGGGGCCACATTGATCCTTGAAGGCGCGAAGGTGCTTACTCACTGCAACGCGGGAGGGTTGGCCACCGCAGGGCTGGGCACAGCACTCGCAACCATGTTCGTCGCTCACGAGCAGGGGAGACGGTTTGAAGTATGGGTGGATGAGACCCGCCCACTCCTGCAGGGCTCGCGCCTGACTGCCTTCGAGCTCGCACAGGCGGGCATCCAGGCGACTGTGATCTGTGACAACATGGCGGCATCCCTGATGGGAAGCCACCAGGTCGACTTGGTAATGGTCGGCGCGGACCGGGTTGCTGCCAACGGAGACGTGTGCAACAAGATCGGTACCTACGGGCTTGCATGCCTTGCGCGCATGCATGGGATTCCGTTCTACGCCGCCTGCCCAACATCCACTCTCGACCTTGCCACGCGGACAGGGGACGACATCCCGATCGAACAGAGGGATCCGCGAGAGGTCACCCACGGGTTTGGAAGGCAGACCGCCCCGGACGGCGTGGCCGTTTACAACCCCGCATTCGACGTCACTCCGGGTCACATGGTCACGGCCATCGTGACCGAGCGCGGCATAGTCCACCCGCCTTACCGCAAAGGCCTTGCGGAGATCGCGGGAGGGGGGTCCACAGAGCCCTGAACGTGCCTACGAGTGTGCACTCACTAGTCCTCTGTCATCTGGTTTGGAGCTACGACCGTATTTCTCTTGAGTCCCTGGTGATTCTCATAGGAAGCCATTCTCCGAACTGAATGCCACAGGGCGCACAGGAAGGTATTGACACCCGTACACGTGGGGGCTATAATCGTGGTGAGATATTTGCATACTGCACAAAAGCTGAAAGGGCACACCCGATGATGAGGTTAAGGCGATCACTCTCCAGTACCCGTCTTATCAGATCGTTCAACGTGGTCTCGGTACTGCAGACTCTTTATCGAGAAGGCGCGTGTTCAAAGGCGAGAATCGCGGAGATTACACAAATGAGCCCTGCGACTGTCACCAGAATCATCTCGGAGCTGGTGAGGCAAGGGGTGGTTGCTGAGCATCAGGTAGCAGAGTCCACCGGCGGGCGAAAGCCGATCATCTTTCGGCTGAACTACGACAAGCTCTACGTTGTCGGAATCCAACTGGTCCGCGACCGAATCGCTCTCGGAGTGTGCGACCTCAAGGGGAAGATTCTCAGCCGAAGATCTTTTCAATCATACTCTCTCGAACCCCGGGATCTTGTTGTGGAGCTTGCCAAGGAGTTCGAACTTCTCTTTGCTTCTAACGGAGTCGAGCGGGAGCACATCCTCGGAATCGGCCTCGCCATATCCGGCATCGTGGACGCGGAGACGGGTGTACTGCTTCGCTCAGTCAATCTCGGATGGCACAACGTCGCCATCTCGGAGGCCTTGGAACACGCTCTGGGGTTCCCCGTCGCGGTTGAGAACGACGCCAACGCAGCGGCTCTTGGAGAGTTCTGGTTCGGGTGTGCCAAGGACGTGCCGAATTTCATGTACCTGAAAACCGACACAGGCGTCGGGGCCGGTGTCGTGTGCGAGAGGAACATCCTGACAGGTCCGCGGGGGATGGTGGGGGAGATCGGCCACACGCCGGTGGTCAAAGATGGGCGAGAGTGTGTATGCGGCCAGCGGGGATGCCTCGAGACTTATCTCTATGTCCAAGGGATTCTGAGGCGCTATGAGTGTGAAACCGGAATCCACCTGCGGCATGCCGCGGACTTCTTCCAGCGTGCGCTCTTATCGGACGTTGTGGCAAGTGCCATGGTGGACGAAGCTGCCGAGGCCTTGACCACAGTGGTGTCCTTCGCTGCTAACATGCTCGATCTCGACCTCGTGGTCATAGGGGGTTTGTGGGGAGAACTGGGTGACGTCTTCTGCGGACGTCTAGAGGCCAGGTCCAACCGGATCATCGAAAGGAGCGGGCTTTCGAAGACACTTCGAGTGAGAGGGTCAGCCTTGGGCGAGGACTCCGACATTCTTGGAGCCGTGAGCACAGTGATCAACAGGTGGTTCACTCCGCCGATCTAGTGGACACACCTGAGTGTGTTCCAGCCGTGAACCGCAGAGTCTTGTGAGGGTGTTAGCAGGGGGAATCCTCGCGCATGTGATGAGGGCTTCGAACATGCGAACTTCTTTTCAATAAGAGAATAAGGAGCAAGCGAATGGTACCAGAGTTCGAGTCTCTTATAGGTCAGGTATTCATCACGGGCATGGCCGGGTACGAACTGCATCCCGCGTTCGAGGAGCACTATTTCCGGTGCCCGTCGGGGGGATTCATTCTGTTCGGTCGGAATGTCCGTGACGCCGAACAGCTCAGAACGCTCACCTCCAGTCTTTGTGGGCTGGTTTCTGCGCATAACCCCAACTGTGGAAGACCTTTGATCGGTGTGGATCAGGAAGGGGGCAGTCTGTCGCCGCTTCGCAAAGTGGTGACATCACTCCCGGGCAACATGGGGCTTGCGGCCACAAGAGACCCCGGGGCAGCCAGGTACGCAGGGTATGTGTCCGGGTGCGACCTGTCTTCACTCGGCATCAACCTGAGTTTTGCCCCCGTTCTCGATCTGGCACGGAACCCGGCGAACCCTGCCGTCGGCACCAGGTCTTTTGGGGACCAACCTGACCGGGTCGCCGAGTTCGGCCTGTCATACGCCCGAGGCCTCTCAGAAGCCGGGGTTCTTTTCACCGCCAAACACTTCCCGGGCCACGGTAGCGTTTCAGAGGACTCCCATATCTCGCTTCCGGTATGCACAGCGAACAGAAGTGAACTGGAGAGAGAAGATCTCGTGCCGTTCCGACAGGTAATCGGGTTGCCGTATTCCGCGGTAATGGCGGCTCACGTCAAGTTCACTGCTTTTGACTCTGACCATCCTGCCTCTCTATCCAGGCCCTTGGTGACGGACTTGCTCAGAGGGGACATGGGTTTCGACGGAGTAGTACTCACCGATTGCCTAGAGATGAATGGGCTGCGGGCGGTCGGCACGGTGCCTGACACTGCGGTTATGGCGATCGAAGCCGGCTGCGACATCGTCCTGGTGAGTCACACTCTGGAGCTTCAGGAGGCGGCCTTCGACAGGGTACGGGATGCCGTCCGGTCAGGCAGGATCGGTATTGACCGGATTCTGCAGTCCGTCGAGAGAATCCACAGGTGGAAGCGGGGGCTGGTGCCCCATGCGTGCGCTCACCCCGTCTGGAGCTGGACACCGGAACTCCTGGGAGAGCGGGTAGTATCATTCATTCCCGGAGATGCTGCTCGACCGTGGGAGTTCGGGCCCGACCCGATTGTGATAGTGACTCCGGAGATGGGTTCGGTCACCTTGGCCGAGGACTCCAACGACATCTCTTGTCTCGAGGATGAACTCGTTCGGCAGGATGTAGAGACACTGAGGGTAAGGTGCTCGTTGAACCCAGATACGAAAGAGATCGGCCGGGTAATGGCCTGCATCTGGGAGCACGAGCGGGATGTCGCGGTGGGCACTGGTCGCGGACCCAGTGCCCGCTGCGCACGTTCGAGTGCCCCCGGATC
>JANLFS010000129.1 GCA_024655925.1 Bacillota bacterium
CGCCTCCGCCAACTCGGAGGAAAGGGGAAGCACCTACAAGGACTTGACTCAGACCGCCGCTCTCTAGCACTTGACAACCGTCCCTACATCCGCTATATTGAACAGCAATTACATTACAACCACTGTCACGCTCGCAGCGATGACGGGGAGTAGTAAGTGCGCCGGAGGTTACAGAAAGCCGGTGGTGGCTGCGAACCGGCACCCAGGGCACGCCGAACTCGCCCCAGAGCTGATTGTTTCTTCCCATTCCCTCCCTGGGTTCTCTGACCGGTCGGGCGCCGGGGTGGGCAGCAAGAAGAAACTGAGGTCGCCGTCGTGAGGCGGCGACGAAGTCAGGGTGGTACCGCGGGAGCATTGAGCCTCTCGCCCCTGGTAGTCCAGAACTCGCCTGGACTGCTGGGGCGGGAGGCTTTCGTTTTGGCGGCCGGGCGGGGGAGCAGCATTATCAGAGGCAGGTGATAGAGCTTGGACCAGATATGCATATTCGACACAACACTCAGGGATGGAGAACAGACCCCAGGTGTGAACTTCAACGTTCAGGAGAAACTCGAGATCGCCATGCAGCTCGAGCGGCTTCAGGTGGATGTCATAGAAGCCGGGTTCCCCGTCGCCTCCCCCGGGGACTTCGCTGCAGTCCAGGCAGTGGCGGCAGAAGTTCGCGGTCCTGTCATCGCCGCGCTTGCGAGGGCCACCGATAAGGATATCGCCCGGGCATGGGAGGCTGTCAGAGGGGCGGCGAAACCAAGGATCCACACGTTCATAGCTACCTCTCCCGTGCACATGCAGTTCAAGTTGCGCAGGAAACCCGAGGAAGTGCTCAGGGCGGCGTGGGAGGCTACGGTGTATGCGAAGAGCCTTACTCCCGATGTAGAGTTCTCCGCAGAGGACGCGACCAGGAGCGATCCGGGGTTCCTTGTTGAAGTGTTCGCGGCGGTTATCGAGGCGGGGGCGACAGTCATCAACATCCCTGATACGGTCGGATACGCCATCCCTGACGAGTTCGCCAGGCTCATAGCCTACATCCGCTCCCATACGCCGGGAATCGATCGGGTAGTCATCAGCGTCCACTGCCATAACGACCTCGGGCTTGCTGTGGCGAACACCCTGGCTGCCATGGGAAACGGGGCAACTCAAGCCGAAGTCACCATGAACGGACTCGGCGAGAGGGCGGGGAACGCGGCACTGGAAGAGCTGGTCATGGCCGTTCGAACCAGACGCGACCATCTGGGGGTCGAGACTGGGATCCGGACCGAGCATATCTACCGCACAAGTAGGCTCGTGAGCACTCTTGCAGGCGTACCTGTGCAGGCCAACAAGGCTGTGGTTGGCGACAACGCGTTCGCGCATGAGTCCGGGATACACCAGGACGGGTTCCTCAAGGAGCGTACTACCTACGAGATAATGACACCAGAGTCCGTGGGGTTGACCCAGAGCAAGCTGGTTCTGGGCAAGCACTCCGGGAGGCACGCGTTCCGGGAGAGGCTGCGCGAACTCGGGTACACCCTGAGTGACGAGGAGATGCAGAAGGCGTTCGAGCGCTTCATCGAACTCGCTGACAGGAAGAAGCACGTTTCCGACAGGGACATCGAGGCCATCGTGAGTGATGAGATAGTGGCGGTTCCCGCAGCGTTCACCCTAGATTACCTGTGTGTCACGAGCGGCAACGCCACTGTGCCGACAGCCACCGTCCGAATCACGACAGATGACGGATCAGTCCAGCAGGCTGCGTGCGGGGACGGCCCTGTTGACGCAGTCTACCGTGCGATAGACGCAGCCACCGGGATTCCGGTCCACCTTGTCTCCTATTCGATCCAGGGGGTGACCGGCGGGCGGGATGCGCTCGGCGAGGTGACCGTCAGGATTCAGGATAACGGAAACACGGCGAGCGGCAGAGGGACCAGCACTGACATAATCGAGGCCAGCGCGAGGGCCTATCTTCAGGCCATTAACCGGCTAGTTCACGAGATCCGAGAGAAGAAAGCGAAAGGAGCGCATGACCGTGGGTATGACGATCACCGAGAAGATCCTGGCCGTGCATGCTGAGCGGGACTCAGTGAAGCCGGGTGAACTTGTGTCAGTGAAGGTGGACATGGTACTCGGGAATGACATCACTGCCCCTGTTGCGATAGACCAGTTTCGAAAGACAGGAGCGAAGGAGGTATTCGATCCGGACAGGATCGCTCTCGTCCCCGACCATTTTGCGCCGAACAGGGATATTGCGTCCGCGGAACAGTGCGCAAGGCAAAGGGATTTCGCCCGGGAGCAGAACATCCGCCACTACTTCGAAGTGGGCAGGATGGGGATAGAACACTGCCTCCTGCCGGAGAAAGGCCTTGTGGGGCCGGGCGAAGTGATAATCGGTGCGGACTCCCATACGTGCACCTACGGAGCACTCGGTGCCTTCGCAACCGGTGTCGGAAGCACCGATATGGCGGCTGCCATGGCTCTCGGAGAGACCTGGCTACGCGTCCCTGAGACCATGAAGTTCGTGTACAAGGGCACGCTGGGGAAATGGGTGATGGGGAAGGATCTCATTCTCAACACTATCGGCGAGATAGGAGTCGATGGAGCACTCTACCGTGCCATGGAGTTTACCGGGGAGGCCATCCGGAGCCTCTCGATGGATAGCAGATTCACAATGGCCAACATGGCGGTGGAGGCTGGTGCCAAGAACGGGATCATAGAGCCGGACGAAACGACCATGGATTACGTGAGGCAGCGGTCAGACAGTGACTACGGGCTTTTCAAGAGTGACCCGGATGCAGAGTACACCGCAGTTTTCGAGTTCGACGTGACCGGAATGGAGCCTCAGGTGGCCTTTCCTCACTCCCCTGAGAACACGAGACCCATCTCGGGAGTGGGGACAATCCGGATAGACCAGGCCGTCATAGGCTCTTGCACAAACGGGCGCATGGAGGACATCAGGATTGCGGCCGAGGTCATGCGGGGGCGGCGGGTCCATCCCCATGTAAGGTGCCTCATATTCCCCGGGACGCAAGCCATATACCTGCAGGCGGTCAGGGAAGGTCTTGTGGAGGTCTTCATCGAGGCTGGTGCGATGGTGTCCGGCCCTACCTGCGGGCCTTGCCTCGGAGGTCACATGGGTGTGTTGAGCCGCGGGGAGCGGTGCATATCCACCACCAATCGGAACTTCGTTGGGAGGATGGGCCACCCAGAGAGTGAGGTATTCCTTGCGAACCCGGCAATTGCGGCAGCGTCAGCGATACTTGGGCGCATTGCGAGCCCTGAAGAACTCTGAGAGATACAGGCGAGGTGACGTGTCTTGGCTTTCAGGGGCACTGTGTGGAAGTTCGGAGACAACGTGGATACAGATGTGATCATACCGGCGCGCTATTTGAACTCTTCCGACCCCGCGCACCTGGCAAGACACTGCATGGAAGATGCTGACCCGGGGTTCGCTCCCCGGGTCAAACCGGGAGATATCGTGGTGGGTGGCAAGAACTTCGGGTGCGGGAGTTCCAGGGAGCACGCACCCATGGCCATCAGAGCTGTGGGGATCTCATGCGTGATCGCAGAGTCCTTCGCCCGGATCTTCTATCGGAACTCCATAAACATAGGCTTGCCTGTGCTGGAGGCCCCCGAAGCTGCCCGGGATGCGCAGCCCGGGGACACCCTAGAGGTCGACGTGGACCAGGGAGCAATCCGCAACGTGACTCAAAGAAAGGAATACCGGTCCGCCTCCTATCCGGAGTTCGTGCAGGAGATAATCAGAGCGGGCGGGCTGATCGAATACGTCAAGACGAGATTGATCAAGGAAGGGCGGGCCGACCGAAATGAATGAGTCCACGCGGATCGCCCTTCTCTCCGGCGATGGAATCGGGCCTGAGGTAGTCCGCGAGGCGGTCCGGGCACTCGAAACAGTCGGAGAAGTCTTCGGGCACAAGTTCCAGTTCATGACAGGCCTAATCGGCGGGGCCGCGATTGATGCTGCCGGGACTCCACTTCCCAGGGAGACCCTGGAATTGTGCCGTAGTTCCCGGTCTGTGATCCTGGGTGCTGTGGGAGGGCCGAGGTGGGAGGGTCTGCCCGGCCCCGAGCGGCCCGAAGCGGGCCTGCTCGGCTTGCGCAAGGGCCTTGGCGTATTCGCCAACCTCAGGCCCGTCAGGGTCCTCCCGTGCATGGCGGAGGCTTCGACGCTCAAACGTGAGACAGTGCAAGGAGTGGACCTCGTGGTGGTCAGGGAACTGACCGGTGGTCTCTATTTCGGCACCCCTCGAGGACGGTCCGGTGAAGGACCGCACACCTCTGCAGTGGACACCATGGTCTACTCCCGGCACGAAATTGAGAGGGTCGCAAGGGTCGCATTCAATCTTGCAGCGGGGCGGAGGAAGACCGTGACTTCTGTCGACAAAGCAAACGTCCTCGAGTGTTCACGGCTCTGGCGCGAAGTCGTGCAGGCTGTGGCGGCGGAGTATCCCGGAGTCCAGCTGAGCCACATGTACGTCGACAACATGGCCATGCAACTTGTCCGCAACCCGAGGCAGTTCGATGTGGTGCTCACGGAGAACATGTTCGGCGACATACTCAGCGACGAGGCTGCGATGCTGCCAGGATCCCTGGGGATGCTCCCCTCAGCGAGCCTCGGCCTGTCCGGGCCAGGCCTCTACGAGCCGATCCACGGCTCCGCGCCGGATATCGCGGGGCGGGGAGTGGCGAACCCGATTGCCGCGATCCTGTCTGCCGCGATGCTCCTCAGGCACTCCCTTTGTCTCATCAATGAGGCCCGGGCGGTGGAACACGCAGTAGAACGTGTTCTGAACATGGGCTACCGAACCCCTGACATCTGGCACGAAGGTGCGACGCAGGTTGGCACTGAGGGAATGGGTAGTCTGATCGCCCGAGAGATCGAGCGGATGGCACCTTCTCTTTGAGGACATCAAAATGACACCGCTCGGGCATCTCTCGCCGCCTCGGTCAGCTCAGGAGCGCTGTTATAGAACCCATCGCCTCTTGACATTCGCAAGCGATCCTGCGAACAGAAGCGCTGTCATCGCAGATAGAACTGAAAGGCTGACTCCGAAAGGTATCGATCCGCTCCCCGTGATAGCTGAACGCGCCAGGTCAACACCATAGGTCGGGGGCAAGATGAATGACAACGGGCGTACATACCACGGGAGATCGCCCAAAGGAACGAACAGGCCGCAGAGGAATATCATGGGGAATCTGAAGAAGTTGGAAAAGGTTTGAGCCTCGAACACCTCGCTCACCGAAACCGCGATGAATAAGGCGAGAAGCGTTGATGTCACTGCGGTGAATAACACGGCGGCAAACAGAGTGCCCCAATGGATTCCACCTAGATTCGTGACAAACAGCGCGAAGAGCATTGGCACGAAAGCGTTTGCGACCCCGAACAGTATGGCGCCGGACGTCTTGGCGAGTATCAGAAGGGTGAGCGATATAGGGGCGAGAAGCAGTCTGTTGAAAGAGGCACTGCGACGTTCGAAGGTTATGGTGACGGAAAGCATTGATGTAGTCCCGAACAGGACGGACATGATCATCACCCCCGGAAGGATGGATCGCACATCCACGGGTGTGGATGACCTCATGAAGAACGCCAGGGTCCACGCAACAGGGAAGATGATTCCCCAGCTGATGTTGGGGGGTTTGAGATAGTACGTGGTCATGTCTTTCCGAAGGATGCTCCAGAACGCGATCCAGGCCGTCATTTGCGTCTTCCCTCTTTTTCCTTGCTCATCTCTGCCGAGTCGATATTGGTGAGGGTAACAAACGCGCTCTCGAGTGTCGGCTTCACAAGGCGAGCCTCAAGGACCTTTGTCCCTCTGTCGTGCAACCACGCCACAACAGGGAATACGTCCATCTCATGCGCAGAATGAAGCCGCACGCTTTCCTCACCTGCTTTCTCGACGGTGACCTCTGGAAACGTATGGACCATCTCATCTAGGAGGGCAGCGATAGGACCTCCAACCGATATCTGGATGATGGTCTCGTGTTGGCAGGCTGCAATCAACTCCTGCGGTGTTCCTATCCTCACTATTCTCCCTTTGACAATTAGCGCGATCCTGTGGCACAAGCGCTCGGCCTCTTCGATGTAGTGCGTGGTAAGAAGAATCACGACCCCGGCGGCGTTGAGCTCCTGGAGAAGCCGGCGGATCTGACGAGCACTTGCAACGTCAATACCGGTTGTGGGTTCATCCAGAAACAGGATTTTCGGGCGATGCATGATGGCGGCCGCGATCGTGAGCTTCCGCTTCATGCCTCTCGAATAGGCTTTGAAGGCCTTGCTCGCGGCTTCTGTGAGCCCAAACTGCCTCAAGAGCTCCTGAGCCCTTGCCTCGCGGTCACGCCGTGTCATCCCGTAAAGAGCGCCGCAGAAACACAAGTTCTCAAAGCCGCTGAGCTCGTCGTAGAGATTGCTCTCATCGGGGACTACTCCTATGATGGCCTTTATCTTGTTCATGTCCTGATTCGCATCATACCCGGCAATGGAGACTGAGCCGCTGGTGATACGCGCGAGGCCTATCAGCATGTTGATCGTGCTCGTCTTCCCCGCGCCGTTCGGGCCGAGGAGCCCAAAGACCTCACCTGGGTTCACGTGAAAGTCGATCCCACGCACTGCTGTAAAACCGTTATAGTCTTTGGTGAGGCCTCGAACGTCAATCATGCGTGCACCGGCCTTTCCCCTGTGAAGTATCGTGAATAGAGGCCGCCGCTGGCCGTGGCGGCCTCGAACCTGGGTTTCCCGACTGAGTTGCGGTTACTTTTTCTGACCGCTTCCGTGCTGTTCGCCTTCTTTGGCGCACGGATGGTCCGGTGTCTCACCGTGGCACTCTTTCACCTGTTCAGGCGAGCAGTCTCCTGGGTTGCCCCTGAGTCTTTCCGGGTGCTCGCATTTGCACTTACACATCTTCGCACAGCTCCTTCCTCGACTGATTATCATCGTGATCCACGGGACTGTCTCCACATCTGCAGCAAGAGTGTTCAGGCTCCGACGCGATTCTCTCGAGCTCGTGGGAGATTTGCCTGAGCGCGTTCCTGTTGACGCTGTAATGTGTCCAGTAGCCCTTCTTCTCACCTCTGACCAGCCCTGCCTCGCGGAGGATCTTGAGATGCTGTGAGACAGCGCTCTCCGACACATCCAGGTGCTTGGCGAGCGAAGTGACACAGGAGGGGTGAGCAAGGAGGACCTCAAGTATTCGGAATCGAGTTGCATCTCCGAGGGACTTCATTGCTTCAAGCAGATTAACCATTTCGCACATCCCTAGGCAAGTCGTCTCAAAGCAGATTATATATGACTTAATTATATAAGTCAATACTAATGTGGATGAGTGCCCCGGCATTATGACTGGGGCAACTTGCGGAGAGAAGAAGGGTTTTCTGGACGCACGGAGAAGCACAGGAACAAA
>JANLFS010000130.1 GCA_024655925.1 Bacillota bacterium
CAGCTCCAGGCTTGCTTACCTCAAGCCCCGGGTTTAGCCGTGGGGTAGCTGATGCTCAGGGAAATGCCTTCCCGCGTGACGATACTCACCATGCCAGAGGGACTACCTCTGCAAGATGTGGTTGAGGAGCGCTCTCTGAACAGCCTCGAGTTGAACGAGAAACGGCGTCAGACGGATTCCGATACCAAGCTTCTCGGCAACGCCGCGGAAGAGGTCATAGGCAGCCTTTCTCTTGACCCATATCTCTCTCGGCCTGGTCTGGCTTGTGTTGATGGCTTTCAGAAGCTCGCCGACGAAGGCCTGTCTGTGCTCATCAGCCTCTGCCAGCAAGGCGCTGTACACTATCCCCGTGCCTTGATCGACCAAGAGGCACATGGGCGGATAGTGGGGACGCTCGTCTGCGCTCTCCTGAATGGGGGCTGGAGAATGGAAGACATCTGCCTCCCATATGGCGTCGGTCTGCTTGACCGTCTTCCTCATCTTCGTCAGACGCAGCTCGTCCACTTCCACGGGGCGCTCAACGTCAGGTTCAGGTGATCTGTCAGGCTTGAGCCATTCATCCTTCCACACGAGCGCGCCGTCCTTCTGCTCGGACATCCTAACTAGATAGACTCCTTCGCCGCCACGGGAGACTTTCTTGCCGTTTGGATGGAGCCGCGCGTAGGGATCCTCTTTAACCCGCAGGCACACCAGTTTGGCCTGTTCAAGAATGTGCGTCAGAAATGTCGCTTCCCCGCAAGTGAGGTACCATGGGAACAATCCAGGTTCATGGCTTCGGAAGCGCGGCCACTGGTGTTTGCCCCGAAAGGAGAGCCCGAGTTCCTTTATCACGTCAAGGTCGGCCCGGTCGAGGTCGCGCCTGCTCTCAAAGGAAGCCATGAGGCACTTCTGTTGGTGCGCGATTTCGATGTCGTGAACTGTTGTTTCTCCGGAGATGGTCCTCTCGAGCATTTCCAATCCCTCTGTTCCGAGATACGCCGCCAAGGCATGGAATTCCCCGAGCGCGCCCATTACGGTGCAGTAGCCTATCTCCCCCGTAGCGGGGTCTTGAACGCCGAAATTGTCCGAGTCGGACATCCAGTCCCAGGCGTTGAGGTCTCTGAATTCGACGGCGGCCTCGTACAGGCTCCTCCACACTTCGATCGATGGACTCGCATGCTTCTTGTCAGCCAAATCCGCTCTCCTCCATTTATGCCTCGACAGGCAGGATGAAAACGAGCCGCCCGAGAGTCTTGTCCGGTGTTAAGCCTAGTATATCTTATGGAGACGAATTGCACATGCCTGCGGCGACTGGCGGCGGCCAGCGGTGACCGCCGGTGGCTAGCGGAGACCAACTGCGGTTCTCGCGGCTTAGCTTGAGCGGGCCAGGGTTCTGCAAAAGAAGTCATTCCGAATCTATCTGCGCAAGGAAGGAATTCTTCCGCAGGTGGAGAAGTGTCATCCGCAAACGAGTCTCAGGGAGGCGCTTATGATCAAGGACATTTCGCAGGATCAGCCGTCTTCATACTGTCTGCCGTTGATTCGCGGGCAGTATATCTCTCTGCGGCCCGCTGAAAAGAAGGCCGCGGACTACATCCTCAATAATCCCGAAAAGGTCACAACCATGTCCTCGGTGGAGTTGGGACAGGAGGCAGGGGTGAGCGAGTCTACAGTCGTCAAGTGCTGCCAGCACCTGGGCTTTGCGGGATTCTCCCAGCTCAAGCTGGCGCTCGTGCGCGAATTGGCAACCACCCCTGAAAGCGCGTTCGGCGATGTGGAGTTGGGTGATACCGCCGCCCAGGTCAAAGATAAGATCTTCCACGCGAACACGCAGGCCCTTTCCGACACCGCAAGGGTCCTCGACCCCGAGGCCCTCAGCCAGGCCGCGCACGCGATACTTAACGCCGAGCGTGTGCATTTCTTCGGCGTCGGCGCATCCGGGGTTGTAGCCATGGACGCTCAACTCAAGTTCATGAGGATAGGCATCGACTCTGGGTGTTACCCCGACTCTCATGTGCAGGCGACTCGCGCCGCGTTGCTCTCCGCCCACGACGTAGCCGTGGCGATCTCTCATTCCGGGCAGACGCGCGACACTCTCGAGGTTCTAGAACTTGCCCGGGAGTGCGGGGCGCGGACCATATGCATCACCAATCACCCTACATCCCCGGCGGCGAAGCTTTCGGATATCGTACTCGTCACCTCCGCCCGGGAGACGGATCTCCGAAGCGGCGCGCTATCCTCGCGCATCGCGCAGCTGACTGTCATCGATTGTCTGTTCATGCTGGTCGCCATCTCCCGCCACGATGAGGCCATGGAAGCGATAGTGAAAACCAGATCCGCGTTGGGTGGGCGCAGAAGGCGGTGACGCACGGATGCCGGATCACGCGTTCCTCACCACAGAACAGCGAAACCCTCGCTCCTTCGGGCTTGATTGCATGTCCACGCTTGAGATCCTCCGAGTCATAAACGACGAGGATATTACCGTGCCGCACGTGGTCCGGGGGGCGCTTCCCGAGATCGCAAAGGCTGTTGACTTGATTGTGGACCGTCTTTCTCGAGGGGGCTCCCTCCTTTACATCGGGGCAGGCACGAGCGGGCGGCTCGCGGTGGTCGACGCGGCGGAGTGTCTTCCCACTTTCGGAGTAGGCGCCGACACAGTGTCCGCGGTCATCGCAGGCGGGCAGGAGGCGATGTTCCGGGCGGTCGAGGAGTCCGAAGACGACGAAGACCTCGGGATGAACGACGTCGCGGCCGTGGCTGGCCCGGGCCACGTGGTGGTCGGGATCTCCGCGAGCGGCGTCACCCCGTATGTCCGCGGCGGGCTCAGGGCAGCAAGGCAGGTCGGCGCGGGCACCGTGGCTGTGGTCTGCAACCACTCGGAACACGCTGAGCTCGATGCGGACATCGTAGTCTCCCTCGTGGTCGGCGCGGAGGCCTTAACGGGCTCGACCCGGATGAAAGCCGGCACAGCGCAGAAGCTCGTCCTGAACATGCTGTCTACAGCGTCTATGGTGAAACTGGGTAAGGTCTACGACAACCTCATGGTCGACATGCAACCAACCAACCACAAGCTCCGGGAGAGGGCGGTCCGGATAGTCTCCATGGCGACAGGCCTCAGCCCCGACGCGTCCGCGGCCCTCCTTGACGCTTCGGGGATGCGAGTGAAGACGGCCCTGGTAATGGCCTTGGCCGACACGGACCGAACTCGCGCTGAGCGCGCCCTGGCTAAGACAGGCGGACACGTGCGCCCGGCCATACAGGCTGCGCGCGACATGACCCATGAAGCCGAGTAAGCCGCAAAGGATCAACAGTCTTCTTGCGGTCGCCCTCCTCTTCCTTGTGGTTGGAATCGCGGCGTCAGTCACGTCGGGGCTGGTCGTCGGATCACGTCAGATTCACCCGGCGATAAACCCCCGTAAGGAGATGGATATCTTGGATGCAATGATCTCAGGCCTGACTCTTGAGGAGAAGATCGGGCAGATGCTCATGACGGGGTTCGAAGGAAAGGCCCTTCCCCCCGAGTCGGAGCGGTTCTTGCGCGACTACAACATAGGGGGAGTGGTCCTGCTCGGCCGGAATATCTCGGACCCATTCCAAACTGCCTGTCTGGCCAACAGCCTACAGGAGGTCGCCGCCTCGCGCCGGGTTCCCATTGGGTTCCTCATATCCATCGACCAGGAAGGCGGGGCCGTAGTCCGCATGACTTCCGGAGTCACTGTTTTCCCCGGGAACATGGCCTTAGGGGCGGTCGGGTCCTCTGACCTTGCCCGGGCCGCCGCCGCCGCGGCCGCCCGCGAGATGCTGGCATGCGGGATCAACATGAACCTGGCCCCGGTGCTTGACGTCAACTGCAACCCTCGTAACCCCGGGATCGGAACGCGCTCCTTCTCGGCCGACCCCCGTGTAGCTGCCGAGCTTGGCGCGGCGGCGGTCGAGGGATGCCAAGGCGAGGGGGTCATCGCCACAGCCAAGCACTTCCCGGGCAAGGGAGACGTCACAGTCGATTCCCACATCGAGCTGCCAACTGTGGCGCACCCCATGAATCGCCTCGCCGAGGTCGAGCTTGCGCCGTTTCGCGCGGCGATCGACCGAGGCGTCGACGTCGTAATGACCGCGCACGTCGCGTTCCCGGCGATCGAACCGGAACCGGGCTTGCCTGCCACTCTCTCGAAACGCGTACTGACGGGACTGCTCCGCGACGACCTCGGCTTCAAGGGCGTGGTGATCACCGACGATATGCTTATGGGCGCAATCGCAAAGGGATGGGGAGTGGGGGAGGCCGCGGTCCGGGCGGTACAGGCCGGCGCCGACATCGTCCTCGTGTGCCACATCCTCTCCGAGCAAATCGCGGCGGCCGAGGCGCTCCTCTCGGCAGCGCGGGCAGGGGCCATTGAAATCGAGCGGATAAACGCCTCTGTCCGCAGGATTCTTGAACTCAAGCGGCGCCGGGGAATCCTTTCCCCGAGGCTGGTTGACCCATCCGTGGCCGCGAGCCTGACAGGGACGGAGGAACACCGGGCCCTGGCCCTCGAGATCGCCCGGCGGGCTGTGACGCTCGTGAGGAATAGATCCGGCGTCATCCCCGTGGATCCGTCTCGGGCCGGCCGCGTGCTCGTGGTGAGCCCCGCGATCCGAGCTCTGACTCAGGTGGAAGACGACGGAGCGGGCGAGTGCCCGCTTGCCGCGGCGGTCCGCCAGTTCGTCCCGTCCGCTTCGTCCCTGTCAGTCAGCGAAAGGCCGTCTTCTGATGAGGCCGCGCAGGCGCTGGCGCTCGCCCGCGGGGCTGACCTGGTGATCGTGGGCACGTACAACGCTCACCTCTTCACAGAGCAAGGGGCGGTCATTCGGGAACTGATGGGCTTGGGCGTTCCTGTGGTGGCGGCAGCGATGAGGAATCCCTACGACATCTCTGAGTTTCCCGATGTGGACTGTTACATAACCGGTTACGGCTTCAGGAACTGCTCCATGCAAGCGGTGGCTGAGGCGGTATTCGGGCGGTTTGAACCCGCCGGAAAGCTCCCGGTCGCGCTATGAGAGGGCGGGTTCGCACCGGCCTTGACACAATAGGCGAGGCCATTCGCCGCCCGGCCGCCGCGTCGGAGCGTGCGAGGCAGGTTGTGGAGATGTTGCGCGGCAAGTCCATTGGGGTCCTGACGAACCCCTCGGGACGCGGCTCCGATGGCCGCTCCACAGCCACAGTGCTGTCAGGCATCCCGGGAGCGCGGATCGCCGCGTTCTTCGCCCCCGAGCACGGGATAGCGGGGCTGAAGGGGGCAGGGGAGCATGTCGGAAACGAGCTTGGGCCTGACGGAATCCCCGTGTACAGCCTCTACGGCGCGACTCGCAAACCCTGCCCCGAAATGCTCTCTGGCATCGACGCCGTGGTGTACGACCTCCAAGACGCCGGGGTCAGATTCTACACCTACCTGTCCACTATGGGACTTTGCATGGAAGCGTGCGCCGAGTCCGGCGCCGCGTTCATCGTGCTCGACCGGCCGAATCCTATCGGCGGCGAGGTTGTGGAAGGGCCAATCGTGGAACCGGGGTTCCGGTCGTTCGTGGGGCAGTACCCTGTTCCGGTGCGTTACGCCCTCACGCCGGGGGAGGCGGCGTCATATCTGAACCAGGCGTGTTCCATCGGGGCGCGGCTGTTGATTGTGCCGATGGAAGGCTGGGAGAGGCGTATGTGGCATTCGGACACCGGACTTGAGTGGATCCCGCCTTCGCCCGGGCTTCCGACTCCGGACTCCGCGGCGGCCTACCCGGCGACGTGCCTTCTAGAAGGCACAAACGTATCCTACGGGCGCGGCACAGGCCGGCCCTTCGAAATGATCGGCGCGCCATGGATGGACGGCCCGCGAGTTGCCGCCGGCATTCGCGACCGGATTCCCGAGTTCTCAGCGGTCCCCGTGTCGTTCACTCCGGCGAAATCGGAATACGCGGGCGTGGAGTGTCATGGAGCGTTGATTCGAGTGAAGGGGAGGCGGAGGTTCCGGGCGATTGAGGCCGGGCTAGTCCTGGTGGCGATGGTCCGGGAGTTCTATCCGGGCGAGTTCAAGTTCCGCCCGCCGGCGGAAGGCTCTCGGTGGCATTTCGATCTCCTCCTGGGCTCTGGGACTCCCCGCGCCATGTTGGAGGCGGGATCAAGCCCGGCTGAGGTAGTCTCATCGTGGGCATACGGCGTCGATCAGTTCAGACGGGACAGCGCTTCTCACCTGTTGTACTGACTGGTCGGTTGGTCGGCTGGCTGGCTGCAGTTACGCGTCGACCACATTGGCTCTAGATTTCAGAATTGTATCAGAAATTAGGACGAGGTAGCGGCCGGGAAGCGAATCAGGACCATGCCAGCCGCGCGCAGGAATGTGGTTCTTGGTATGCGTCGTTCCTTGTAGCCCGAGCGGGCGCCCAGGCCGAAACGATCACACCGTAAAAGACGTGCTATGAAAAGTCAATAGCACAAAACGCACAAGCGCACCTTGACAAGTGAAGAAGGAGTCTAATCGGCGGAGCCGGGAGGGCTTCATCTGTAGTCCGGGTCAAATGGTCTTTCCTGAGTCCAAACCGTGTAGATCAGATCAACTAAGCGCCGCGCCCACAGCTCCGGTTACCGCCATGGGATGCTTGCCTTGCTGCTTTTTGGCCTCGTAGTAAGCATTGAACTCCGGGTTGAAGCGGCAGGCCGACACTGCCGCGAGCCAGACCGCCCTGCGGAGCACCGGCGAACCTCTCTTGGACATCCGGTTGCGCGAAGCGGTGAACTGGCCCGATTGGCTGGTTGTGGCGTCAATCCCTGTGTAAGCCACTAGTTTGCGGGCAAGGGTTCCCCTGGCGTATTCCTGGATGAGTTCCGCGCGGCCCTGGCCAAGGCGTCCTTTGGAGTGCAACTCAAGAAATCGGGCGAGCTCCGAGCGGATGTAGAGGTCGCGAACCGCGTCAGACTGGATCGGGTTGATCGCATGCGCTCGGTATCCCTGACCCGAGAGGAAGCAGTAAGCCGACAACCAGTAATGGCCTGTGGCCTCGAGGCAGAACGCCACGGCGCCGGGACCGTCGCCGACGCGCTTGCGCACGGCCGTCAGGAAGCGTACGGCTCCAGGGTGCGTGTTCGGGAAGGGCATCGAGAGAACCTGGCTCCCCTCCACGTCAACGACACACGGTTCGTGCTGCCTCTTCGCCATGTCGATGCCGGCGAATACATGTGGACCGCCATCCGACGCATAGTGGGCTGGATCCCGCATGCCTCTACAAGTCCCAACCTAGCCCCTTACTCGAGACATGAGGATGTACCGCATTCTCAACGTGCTCATTCGAAAAACCTTGTAGAGGCGGGGCAGCACTCTTTTCAACGGGACAGCTATGCTTCCCAA
>JANLFS010000131.1:0-3795 GCA_024655925.1 Bacillota bacterium
CTCGCCTACTGGCGAAACCAAGGGCTCCTGAGTCTATCGGATCTCTACAGCTCGTGTCGTTAGTCTAATGAACCGCCGTATACCGAACGGTACGTACGGTGGTGTGAGAGGACGGGGGCTGGCCGCCCCCTTCTACCCGATTCCTGCGATCCCATCATGTCCTGTCGACACAACTCTCCTGGCAGGTGCTGCACGTTTCTAGGCCAGCTTGAACTCGGCAACCAACTGCCGGAGTCTCTGCGCCATCTCAGCCAACGCCTCAGATGATGCGGACATCTCCTGGACCGAGGCGCTGACCTCCTCAGCGGAGGCCGAGACTTCCTCGACAGAGGCGGCATTCTCCTCGGACACGGCCGCAACGTTGTCGATGGCTCGCTGGACCTCTTGGATGCTTGCAGCCATCTCCTCTGCTGCAGCCCCGTTCTGCTCAGCTACTGCGACTATCTCATCTATGGCCTGGCGGACTTCCTCGCTGGCTGCAGACAGGGCCTGCCCAGAGGACACCACTGAAGAGACGAGTCTCTGTGTTGCTTCTGCCTTGCTGCCGATGTTGTTCAAGGCCTCGGTGGTAGCGGACGCCATCCCCGTGCTCTCTGCGACCGCCCGGGCGGCCACGTCCATAGCCTCAATCACCTTCGCGGTAGCCTGGCGAACGCGATCCACCTGGTTCTTGATGGCCTTGGTCTCGGTGAGAGACCGTTCTGCGAGCTTCCTCACTTCATCCGCGACCACCGCAAACCCGCGGCCGTGCTCGCCGGCTCTCGCCGCCTCTATCGCCGCATTCAACGCAAGCAGGTTGGTCTGATCAGCTATGTCGTCGATCACCTCAACGACCCGGCCGATCTCCTGGGCGCTGCCGTTCAGCCCGTCGAGGGCGGCCGAGACACCGCGGGTGGCGGCCTCCACCTGTGAGATGCTCTCCGTCATTCGCTTGACCGAGTTGCCGCCCTCCCGAGCGGCCTCCTCGGATTCGTGGGCAGCGCCTCCAACCTGGGCGAGTATGTCACTGGACTCCTTAAGGGACGCCTGCATTCTCTCAACGAGCTTGACGGCTCGATGGACATGCTCCGTCTGGGTCTGTGTCCCTCGCGCGACCTGCTGTATGGCTTGACCCATCTGACCCGCGGCGGCGGCAGTCTCTGTTGCACTCGCGCTCTGCTGCTGAGCTCCGGCAGCCATCTGCTGGACCGTCTGGGATATCTGTTGGACCGAAGTTGCGGACTGTTCCGACGACGCGGAAAGCTCCTCGCTTGCGGAGGCTAGCTGCTCGGATGAGCCGGTCACCTCTCGGATGACGGTGACCAGGCTGTCCATCATCGTCTTCACCGACTTGTTGAGGTCTTCGATTTCGTCTCGGCTGTTGATGACGGGCGGCTTGACTGTCAGGTCACCTGACGCAACGGCGTCCGCGAGAGTTCCCAGCTTGTGAAGCGGACGGGAAATGCTGTTGCTGACCGTGATGCTGATGGCAAGCGCTGCGATGCCGGCGACGATCATCACCACGATTGTCACCGTGTACGCTGTCCTACTCGCCCTCTCGGTCGACGCGATGCGGAGGTCGTTCTGTTCGTCGAGGAACGCCTGCCACTCAGTGCTGATCTTGTCAATCTCGGTCAGGAACTTGGGACCTTCCACCGTGGCCAGGGCGAAAGCTCCATCGTAATTGCCATTCTGGTACATGCTTATTACCCTGGCGGCCATAGCATTGTAGGCATCATCCTGTGCAACCAGCAAATCGAACCGCTTTCGGGAAGCCTCCGTGAGAATGAGTCTATCCAGTTCTGCTTTGGTGTCACGCGCGCGCTTCTCGGTGTCTTGGTACTTGGTGATGTAGACGTCATCTTTCTGCAGTAGAAGGCCTCTTAGATACAACCCTCGCTCGATCAGTTGTCCCCTGAGTTGCTGCATGCGCACCACCGCCGGCAGGCTGTTGTTCACCAGAACGCTGTACTGCTGGGTCATCTGACGCTGGGAGACGATGGCGACAACCCCTATGACTACCATGAGCACGAGCACGACAACAAAAGATGCAATCAGCTTCAAACGGATACTGAACCTCATGGCGAGAACTACTCCCTCCCTATAAACAGCTACATCCCTGTCCTGAGACCTGCCTCGCGCTGACGGGCACCTGTAGGGGGACGACCTCCGGCACCGACCTTTGTCAGCACCTCCTCTACTTGAACAATGCTGGTTCCTCTGCAAGCGTTATCGGCGCATTAGGGGCCGCCATCTAGGCTTGAAACTGGCATTTGCAAAAGAGCTTGCCGCCATCTTGTCCGGGAGAACCCGGACGGCACTCGGGCTCCTGTTCAAGACGGCGGATAATCCCGCAGGAACGGCCCCCCTTGCGGTTCTCATGGATACTGTAGACTGGCCCCGGGAGAGGAGGCATGCTCGATGGCGGTGGATGGCCGCGTGCTCGCAGATATCCTGGAAGAGTTGCGGGAGATGAACCGAAGTCGAAAGGAGAATATCCGGGCATTGACGCAGATAGCCCAGTATCTCAGCGACTGCCAGGGGATAGTGGACTTCGCAGTTTCCGATTCTAGGGGCAAACACGGGAGGCTCATGCAGGAGTTGAAGGTTCAATGCGCCAAACCGGCCCACTTGGCCGCCGTCGCCGGCCTCGAGGGCCTCCGGACCAACATCAAGCTGATCTCCTCCGAAAGCACGCCAGTCTATACTCAGGACAAATCGTATCTTCTCCGGCAGGCAGAGAATTCCGCGGCAGGCAGAGAATTCCGCCTACGCCCAACGAACCACAAACAGGACCTTCTACCGGACCGGGTTCCGGGCCGATCTCAGTACCACCGAATACCATAACCTGGATGAGGGCTTCTCCACCTGTCCCGGGCCGGCGCAGCTTCTTCGGGTAGCCTCCACTTCAGAAGCTGACACCGCCGGTGGAACCGGGGCGCGCGCGCTGCTGATCTCTGGGCTAAACCAGGTTTTCGCAAGGTGCTTCGAGACCGCAACTCTGAACGGCACGACCGCAGTCTCGACAACGACCCAGTTCACCCACATCAACTTCGCTCAGATTACACAGGTCGGGTCCAATCTGTACGCGGCTGGGGACATCTCCATCACCAACGCCGCTGGAACAGTGACCTATGCCCGTGTCGCGGCAGGAAACACCTCGTGGAGGTCCGGAAGGTTCCATACCTCGGCAACTGACGTGGCATATATCGATCAGTGGTGTTTCGGCGCATGTGCCACTCCCGTCAGAGCGGAACTGATGGCGTCGACCGTAGGGGGATTCGATCAGGGGGCCGTCATAGCCCGAGCAATGGGAACCGCCTCTGACAACTCCTTCAACATCTGTTTTCCGGTCCCCATTCGAGTCGCAAACCAGGGGTACGTATTCGTGAGAGCCATCGCGAGGAAGACCGCAGGCAAGGCCGCCACGTCCTTCATTCTCCACATGGTTCCCGGGTCGTAGGATGCCGTTTCGTCTTGAGCCAGTCCGGCAATGCCGGCGAGTGTGCAACCTCCAGATAGCACTCGAAGAACCTTGTGCGGGCCTGTGACGCCAAAGACGGCACCCACGCGTCCACTAGGTCATACACCACGGGCGGCTGCTTGTCTGGAGACGGGCGCATGATTCGGCCGACTCTTTGCCTGGTCCTGTTGCTGTCCCGGGTGGGTGTGGCCAGAATGACCGCGGCAAGCTCAGGAACGTCCAATCCCTCATCCGCCAGCTTCGTGGCGGTCAGGCAACGCACGCTGCCTTCTCGCATCAGGTCCAGAATCTCTGTGCGCCTGGCCCTGGGCACGGTTCCGTTGACGCACTCC
>JANLFS010000131.1:3805-7129 GCA_024655925.1 Bacillota bacterium
TGCCCGGGGAACAGCCGCGAGAGCGCCTGGGCAAGCATTTGGGCATGTCCCACGCGTTCGGTGAGCACAAGAACCTGCGCCCCGCGATTCATCTCGCGCGCGGCGAGATCGATGATGAGCGCGTTGCGCTCGTCATCCTGAACCATGACTGTGATCATGGCTTGATAGTCTTCCTCAGATTCGTACTCATACTGAAACGTGGTGGGTATGAATTCCACCTTCGGCCGCACAAGCACTCCCGCCTCCTCAAGGTCGCGGGTGGTTACGACAGCGCGGATCGGCCCCAGGGTCGCGTTCATGAAAGGACCTAGGCCATCCTTTCGGTCGGGAGTGGCAGTCAGCCCGTAGCGGATCGCAGCGCGAAACCTCTGGATGACGTCGACGAAGGTCTCCGCAGGGGCATGGTGGGCCTCATCCAATATGACTAACCCGACTGAGCGGGCCAGGGTCTCTGTATCTTCCGGCCGCGCCGCAAGGCTCTGAACGAGGCCCGCCGTCACGGCGGCCCCGGGCGCCCATACGCCGTCGCCCACGCGGCCGGGCACCGTGCCGAGCCACTGGACTGCGGCCTGCTCCAACTGTCCAACGAGGTCCTTGGTGTGGGCGATCAGGAGAGCGGGCTGTCTCCATCGGGCAACTAGAGCCATGGCCATGGCAGTCTTTCCTGAGCCGCACGGCGCCTGCAGAATTCCTGATCCGTACTTCGACATCTCGCCTACGGCCCTGGACTGGTAGGGCCTGAGCGTGCCCACAAAGGCCACATCAATCTTGGGAAGCACCAAGCGTCTGTCCTCGATCTCAACCTGGACGCCGGCCCCTCGCGCAAGTTCCAGGAGCCGGTCGAGGTACCCTCTCGGCAGGATCACTGCGCGGCGATGACGGTCCGCCTCGACAAGACTCAAAGTCCGCGCGAGGCCCTTCGGAACCCATCTACCCATCCGCCTGCGGCTGACGTATTCGGGGTTCGGCAGGGTAAGCTCATTGCGGACAATGCGGAGCACCTGCGAAGGCAAGTCGTAGACGTGTAGCTTGCTGTCTACAATCAGTTTCAACGTTCCCCTCTCCCGTCTGCTCTTTCGTCTCCTCCGTCAGCCCCTCCCCTGCCCCTATTTTACTTCACCGCGCACCCCAGTGTCGCTCAAAGACTGGTTTGGGCGAAGACCGGATTCACGAAGCCTCCCTCCGGTCCCACGCGCACCACGCCGAACCCCTGCGCGAACTGCACCAATGCGTCCTCCCTGTCGCCGGGGAACGCCGCGAATACCCCGGGGTACCTGGTTTGGAAGGACTCGACTGCCTCAAACAGACGGGCTCTCTGTTCGCACGTCAGTCTATGCTCGTCTTCGGGTTTCCCCGCGGGGGGCGAGTATTCGAAGAACATCGCGAGCTTGCATCCTGCGCCGGACAACGCGGCCACAAACTCGTCGCTAGTCGCCTGATCAAAGGTTTCCCGCGAGACTGTAACCGCCGCCCCAAATAGCAGCCTCTCGCGGCGCAGCCTCTCCGCCGCGCCCAAGAGCGCGTCTGGCGGTCCGTATTCGCCCGAATCGACTATGGGAACAACGTTCCTGTGGCGCCTAAGTCCGGCAACGACAGAATCGTCAATCTGAGTGTGTCCTGTGTGCACCAGGAAGACGGCACCTGTGAAACTCGCGGCGAGCCCAAAAATATCTGACCTGGCAAGGGGCTCGCCTCCAGTGAGGAGCACGACCGAAATACCCAGGTCTCTTGCTTCTTCCAGCACGCGCCTGAGTCTCTCGGGAGTCATCTCACACCCATCCGGGCTCTCGAATCCTGCTTGCTCATCTCCTGAGGTGCCTCCCCGGGCACCGCTCATTGTCGCTACCATGACTGGAGGCACCTGCACTCCACGTATCTCCCACTCCCGTCGTCTCCTGGCCGCTTCCTTTTGCGCCTTGGCCATACGAAGCACTAACCCCGCCTCGGATGGGTCCCGGAGGATCATCTTCAAGGCGTCCCGAAACAGAAGTTCAGCTCCTCGGCTGAGAAGTCCGAGGCCTGCTTCTCCACTCACACCGCTCACGCCGTGCCCTCCCACTCAATCTTCATTACATATGGCTTCCAAGCGATCATTCTATTCTTCTGCCCGCCAGCGTGAAACAAGAAGCGGGCGCGATGTGCGCCCGCGAAATTCAACCCGTCACAGCCCTCAGACCTCCATTAGAGGGAAGGGCGTCTGAAGATGGTGATCCTGTTCAAGGGGTAATAACGCAACACCGCTTTCCCCAGGATCCTGCTGGTCTTGAGGAACCCCACGCTTCCCCGGCTGTCATCGCTGTGGTTGCGATTATCTCCCATGACGAACACCGTGCCTTCCGGCACAACCTGTGGACCCCAGTCCCATCTTGGAGGTTCAGCGATGTAGGGCTCCTCTATGACCTCGCCGTTGAGGATCACCTTGCCATCTCGGATCTCGATGATGTCCCCTGCCACCGCAACAACGCGCTTGATGTACGGCCGGTTCAGGGGCCTCGTGTCCACGATGTCCTGAACAGCGCCTACCAGCCTCGAGAAGGCACCCACTCGATCCGGTTTTCTTGGGTTTTCGAGAACCACGATGTCGCCCCGGGCGGGCGGCTCGAGATGATATGAGACCTTCTCCACTATGAGCCTTTCGCGATCGTGCAGCGTGGGCTCCATGGACGCGCCTTCGACTACGAAAGATCGTCCGATGAACGTCATGATCAGCACAGCCAGCACAATCGCCATTGCGATGGCCTGCAAGTACTCGCGCGCCTCCTTGGCGAGGGCCCGCCGTCTCCTCTGGGCTGCCTCCCACCTCAGATCGACGGTATCCCCTGCAGGCGTCGGCTGTGCAGAAGCTCCGGGTTCCGCCGTTTCCTCAGTGCTTCCGACTAGGACCAGGCCTTCCGGGCCCGACTGCTCAGTCCCACCTGTCCCGCCGGGATCACCGAGTTCGCCGGGCACGGCTTCCTCGCGGACCCGGTCTGCCTCAAGTGGCTGTTCTCCAGCCCCGGACACATTGAGTTCCGTTCCTGCCTCCGGGGGCTCCGCCCTGCGTTCTCTCGATTCCTCCATAGTCATGCGCCTGCCTTGCCGTATCCAAGTCTCGGAGAGTCTCCCTACATTGGCTAACGATGCCCGCCCGTGATCAGTTCCACCGAGGGTGGGGGTGCGCCGCTCTACTATTCGAGCATGGCGCATCGTCCGTCGGTCACCACCGGGTTGCTCCCCGCGTGTCAATTGTAGCACATTTGGCACCGGTCTGCGCAAGGCAGGCTACGTCTGCGTCTGAGTCAAGAAGAAGTGGGGAGTCCCCCTTTCCTCGAATCGGTTACGCTT
>JANLFS010000132.1 GCA_024655925.1 Bacillota bacterium
ACAGGGCAGAGAAGGCACTTAAGGCCCTGGCAGATTCCCTGGAGAAGGACTACCCTGGGGCTGCGGCAAGCCTGCGCGAGGGCCTGGAGGAGACGATAACAATTAACCGCCTCATGCTGCAGGGTGCTCTGCGGCGGACACTACGTTCGACCAATCCCATCGAGTCTGCCATAGAAATGGCAAGGACCGCCGCACGTAGGGTCAAGAGGCGGCGGAGTGGAAACCAGGTCTTAAGGTGGACGCTGGCAGGGCTCAAGGAAGCAGAGCGCAGGTTCCGACGCGTGGCAGGTTACCGGGAGCTACCGCTCCTGAGGATGCGTCTTAAGGGCAACGTTCTCAACGCTACCACGGGCAAGGCAGCAAACGCATGAAAAATCAAGCGGGGGTGCGCTACGTGAAATTCCACGATGATCGGGACAACCTCTTCCTCACCGCATTCTGTTCCCTTGGTGGTCGGGGGGTACCGATAGCGCGGCTGCGTCCAGCTGATTACCCCCGCCGTGTCCGAATCCAGCGCATGCAACCCCATAGCCCCCACCTGTTGGGGTCGTGATGGCCGCCGGGCCAAGGTACTGCCGTTGACACAGCTTCGAGCGACAGGCCCATCGTCGGAACCTGTCAAGTTGTTCTGCAAGTGGTGACACATTGATGCGCCCACCCAGTAGCCTGGTGTTCATAAGCTGATACATCGTCGCGACGGCCTAGTTCATTAATGCAACCCAGTGTTCATGATCTAGCACAATCAACCAGGCAGGTACTTATCTGACGGTGGCTTGGATCAGTGCCATAATGCGTTGCTGTATTGCCACTCATCCTCCTATGAATCGCCTTGTCAGGTGGATTGTGGGATGTACAGTCAGCACCGAACTTATCGATATCCTTCCATTCATTGGCGCTCTGAGGCTAAATCCCTTTTTTCGTCGGTACAATCAGCTCATACCAGACAGCAACTCCGCACATCACAGCCCGTTCACTATGTCACACAGAATTAGGCACAGTCCTTGCGTTCTGGAGTGCCATTGCCTCAGCCACCGCCACGGTGGTTGTATTCTAGACATCTCATAGGCCCAACCCCATGCAATTGAACTACTCATTCGAGGAACTAAATGTTGATCTTGTAGCCTTGATAGTGCCCATACTGCTTGACGAGCAGCTGGAGCTACCCTGGGGACGTTTCAACGACAAGGTACGAGGTCATTGAGACTATAACCTACTGATGCTCTCAGTTGCCGTTCGAGTCAGCCTTGGAGATCATGGAGAGGCTTACTGGGATCAGCGTGCCCGCGAAGGAGGCGCAGATCCTTTCTGGGAAGACCGGGGATGACATGGGCCAGGAGCTTGAGGCGCAAGCAGAGACCGCAAACAGGGACGGATTAAGCGCGGCCTCGAGGCCAGGGAGGCTTTACGTGGCAATAGACGGAGCAATTATGCGTGAGCAGGATGCCTGACGGGAGATGAGGGTGTCGGCGGTTTACGACGTCACAACTCCGCCGAGAGCGCACCGAAGCAATGAAGACGTTGCTAACGAGATAACCTGTGTAGGCCGCAAGGCGGCTCCTTACGCGTTTGGGGTTTGCTTTTTGGCCGAGGCGCAGGCACGCGGTGGGGGAGGAAATGCAGCAGAGGCAATCGTGTTTGGCGACGGCGCGCCGTGGAAGTGGATCATAATCTGGCCTCACCCTGCCAAGATCACGCTAGTCCATGAGGAAGCCGCCGTTGACGTCAATAATCTCGCCGGTGATGAAATCGGCTCCCGGGGAGAGGAGAAATCGTACCGCAGCCGCCACTTCCTCGGGCTTCCCCAGCCTTTTCAGAGGTATGGCCTCGACGATGCTCTTCCGCTTTTCCTCCGACCACTCGGCGCTCATCTCCGTCGCGATGGCATGCGGAGCCACCCCATTGACCGTCACGCCGTAAGGGGCCATCTCCCTGGCGAAGGTCTTGGTTAGGGCATCCAGAGCGGCCTTCGACGGGCCGTAGCCTGGCGCCGAGGTGATGTCGCCGAGTTTGCCGGCAATGGACGAGATGTTGACGATCTTGCCTCTTCTCTGCCGCTTCATGATGTCTGCCACGTGCTTGCAGAAGAGAAAGGCACCCCGCACGTTCACGGCAAAGACCGCGTCCCAATCGGCGGTCTTGATCTCCTCGCCGGTTCGCCGACGGATGATGCCGGCGTTGTTGACCAGGGCGTCTATCCTCTGGCAGGCCGCCTGAACCTCCTCCACCACCCGCTGCACATCGCTTTCCTCAGCCACGTTGCAGCACTGGAAGACTACCCGCCCAGGGTGCTCGGCCACTAGCGCTTGCCCTCGTTCTGCGTTGACATCGCAAGCTACCACTAGATACCCTTCTTCCGCCAACGCCAGGGTGATGGCCCTACCGATGCCGGCCACGCCCCCTGTGACTATCGCCACCTGCTTCTCCATGGTCCCACCTCCGCACTAACCGAAGATGGCGTTGGGAATGAACGTCACAATGGAGGGGAAGAGGTAGATGGCCAGCAAAACCAGGATGATTGTCAAGAAGAACGGCCACCCTTCCCTAACGAAACTCCCCACCGAGCACTCCATGATGGAGCAGACGGAGTACATCGCCAGGCCCACCGGCGGGGTGAGCAGCCCTAAAGCGCAGGTTATGACCATGAGCACCCCAAAGTACACCAGGTCCACACCCAACCGCTTCACCGCCGGCACGAGGATTGCCGTGAGCAGGAGGATGATAACCGTCGAGTCCACGAACATCCCCAGGAGCAACAGAAAGAGGAGGATGATGCCGACAATCACCTTGGGGCTGCTGCTGATACCGAGCAGAAGTTGGGACAGCGCCTGCGGCACCATCTCCCAGGTCATGGCGTAGCTGATGAGGGAAGAGAGTGCAATCAAAAACATGACCATGCCGATGTCCATGATGGTGAAACTGATAGCACGCTTGAACCCTTCCCACGTCATCTCCCGGTAGACGAGCAGGCCAACCACCATCGCATAGACGGCCGCCGCCGCCCCGGCTTCCGACGGGACTAGAAGTCCGAAGCGCAGCGTCACCAGAAGCAGCAGCGGAAAGAGGATGGCCCAAATGCTGTTGGCGAAGGTCGGCAGGATCTCGCTCAGGGGGGTCATCTTCTCCCTCTCCGGCAGATAACGCCGCCGCCGTGATGTGATCGCCACCGTGATCATGAGCAGGGCCGACATCAAGAGGCCCGGCCCGATTCCTCCGGCCAGCAGGCGCCCGATGGAAACCTCGCCAATGGTCCCGTACAGCACGAGCCCGATGCTGGGCGGGATAGCGATGGCGATCAGGGCCGTGAAACCGTGCACCGCCGCCGAGTAGGCCCGCGAATAGCCGCGTTTGGTCATCGTCGGGCCAAGGATGCGGGCCTCCATGGAAGCATCCGCGATGGCTGAACCGCACACTCCGCCCATGAGCGTGCTCAGCACCACGCTTACCTGCGCCAGGCCGCCGTACATATGTCCGGTCATCGCCGTGGCGAACTTCACCAGTCGCTTCGTGATACCGGTCTCATTCATGAGGTTGCCGGCGAAGATGAACATAGGGATGGCGAGCAGCGCGAAGTTCTGCGTTTCGGAAAGGACGCGCTGCACCGGCATGGTCAAAGGCAGACTCGGCTGCTGCACAAAGAAGATGAACCCGGAGATGCCGATGGCGAAAGAGACGGGCATCCCCAGTACTAGCAAAGCCGCGAACACAACCAAAACCCACGTCATGTCTGTCCCCCCTGGACGGCATCAGGCCTGTAGAGCCTGGGTCTTGGCGTCGGCGCTCTCGGCGGCGGACTGACGGCGATGATCCCCGACGATCCGTCCGATCTTGAGCACCGTGCTGATCAGGAGCAGAAAGCTGCCCACCGGCACGCTCAAGGTGACCCACATGTAGCTGAAGCCGGGGATGCCCTGGAACGCCCGGAACCTGGTCAGGTAAGACATCCGAACCCCATATGCGATGAGAAAGCCCAGGAACGCCACGATGATCAGGTGATTGAGGACAGCGATGTAGAACTGGACCTTCTTCGGCAGCCGGCTGACAAACAAGTCCACGTTTACGTGGCGGTCATTCCGCATGGCGGCATCGGCGCTGAAGAACACCGCCCAGGCGAACAGGAAGGTGGCCATGTCCATCGCCCAGGCGAGCGGGTGCCGCAGGCCCCTGGCCACCGCGGCGCCAAAGATGAGGACAAGGATGGTTACTAAGAAAAGCCCAGCGATGATCTCTTCAATCCGGCAGATGTGGCCGTAGATCCTTCTGATTGTACCCATAGACAACTCCCCTCGGGCGAAGCCTGGGGGACCCATCCCCAGTGCGTGCCTCATATGCTGAGCCCCCAGTCCGCCATCGAGGTGGCGGGCTGGGGGTCGGCTGCCGGTTCAACGGCCATTCGGTTTACAGGCTCCTTCACTTGCCCAGGTCTTTGTAGATCTGATCCCTGACTTCAAGGAGGTTCATCTTGCGGTACGCAGCTTCACTCTCCTTCTTGAAGGCGGCTACGTCCACGTCCTTGATGATGACCATGCCTTTCTCCTGAACCTGCTTCCTGACCTTGTCCGTGTTCTCCTGGATAAGGTAGGAGGTCTCCAGGCCGGCTTTGTTGCATTCCTCGACGAGGATGTTCTGGTATTCCTTCGGGAGCCGGTTGAACCAGTCGGAGCTGATCACGATGAAGTTGATGAGCAGGAAATGCCCGGTCTCGTCGACATACTTGAGGACCTCGTACAGGCTTCCATCCATGATGTTGTCATACACCAGTTCTACCCCATCGATAGCTCCCTGCTGCAAAGCGGTGTACATCTCGCCGAAGGCCATGGCGACAGGTGTTGCGCCCAGGGACCTGACACCCTCCTGCCAGATCGGTGCCGGAGCGGTCCTTATGCGCAGGCCCTTCAGGTCCTCCGGCTTCCGGATCGGCTTATTGGTCATGAAGTGCCGGAATCCCTGAACCCACTGGAACGAGAGCACCTGGAAGCCGTACTGCTTGGCCAGCCGTTCGGTCCATGTCTTCACCGTCGGCAGCTTGCTGAGCTTGACCACGTCTTCGATGCTGTCCACAAAGTAGGGGGCATTCATTACGGCGATGTCGGGAATGTAGTTCCCCATGCGGGCCGAGTCGGTGTTCTGGCCTATCGGAACGCCTTGGCGGATCTGCTCCAGGATGTCCTCTTCCACACCCAGCTGTGCACTGTGGAACACCAGAATCTGAAAATCGCCGTTGGTCCGCTCGGCCACCCGCTGCGCCCACTTCTGGAAGCCCGCGTGGTACGGATGGTTCGGGCCCAGCACATGGTTGAAGCGGAGAGTGTAGGTCGGCTGCTTGGCGTACGCGGCCGGAAGGAACAGAGCCGCGGCCAGCAGCGCGAGTAGGCATACGATCAGGAATCTTCTCATGACTCGTAACCTCCTCATTCGTCTGATAGCAGCTATTCCTCCCCGGTAACCCAACACTCCCGTCACATTGCAATCACCTCTTCTTGGCGGTTTCGACTGAAAACGCAGTCTAGACGGAATAGTGAGTCGGTAGTCCAACTACGTATTCGCCCGGGCAGGGACAATTCCTGCTATCAAAACCAAGAAAGTGCACGCGCGTAACGACGGCCAAATGTCTCCCGGCGCCAGGTCCAACGATCTAGCAGGAATTCCAGCCTTCCTGTAGCACTACTACAGCAACAGGAGGGAGCCCGGATGATCAGTCTGATTCAAGAGAGACTCGACACGCTGCGGAGATCCGAGAGACGGGTGGCGGAGTTCACTCTCGAACACCTTGAGGAGGTCCTTTACCTTTCAGTGTCCGAGCTGGCGGACCGGACCGGCACCAGCGATCCGACCGTCATCCGGTTCTGCCGGTCGCTCGGTCTGCGCGGCTACCAGGAGTTCAAGATCGAACTCGCCCGGCAGCTGGTACCCCGCGAAAGGACTATCCATGAAGCGGCAGAAGGCGGTGATGACCCCGCCTCACTGGTCCGCCGGGTCTTCGCCGCCAACACCGACGCCCTCGCCCAGACCCTGCAGGTGCTCGACCCCGTAGAGGTGGGGAGGGCGATCGATGCTCTGGCCAAAGCCGGCAGAATCGAGTTCTACGGGATGGCTGCCTCGGGTGTAGTGGCACTGGACGCCTACCACAAGTTCTTCCGCTTGGGCATCCCCTGCGCCGCTCTGACCGATCCGCACATGCAAGCCATGTCCGCGGCGCTCCTCCAGGCAGACGACGTAGCTGTAGCCATCTCCCACTCGGGGGCTACCAAGGATATCGTAGAGTCTCTGCGCATCGCCAGGGAGGCCGGCGCCGTCACCGTGGCCATCATCGGCCGCCGGGTCTGCCCTGTGGCTGCCGTGGCCGACATCAAGCTCTGGTGCCACACCCGGGAACAGGAGTTCAAGCCGGAAGCGGTTGCCTCGCGCATCGCGCAGCTCTCGGTGATCGACGCGCTCACCGTCGGGGTTGCCCTGCGCCGCAAGAGCATCGCCGTGGAAAACCTGGAGAAGACACGGCGGGCACTGGTCAACAAGAGGTATTGAGCCGCACCCGGGAGTGAGACTTGGCGCATGTCGCCTCACCGTCAACCTGCCGGGCTACCGCGGAGACCATGCCTTTCGCCGACGGATGCCACTCAGCGCGGTCGTCGACGTAAATACGTGGGACACAATGAACCCCAGAGCCAATAACTCCGTTGGGGATCGATGATGCGAGACAGATCGAAGGCTGGGGCATGGGAATGCGCCTCGTGCGCGGCGGTTCAGGTCTGATCGGCGAAACGCCACCAGGCGTACGTGCCCAATAGCCCAGCAGGACTGGCCAGGCAGAGAATGGCGTAACTTGCAGTTCCGAGATTCATCTTATCCGTCCCCGCTACCCCGCTGTAGAGCGCCGGAACCGACCAGGGGAAATATGCTCCATAACCTACGGCGGCGATGATCTATAGGTAAGCAACCCGGCAGTGAACAGTTCCCTGCTCACATGGGCCTCTCTAGCTGGTATAATGGCTGCCAGCTGAAGGGAGGGATTGCCCATGCCAATGCCA
>JANLFS010000133.1:0-2218 GCA_024655925.1 Bacillota bacterium
CTGGTTCCAGGTGGCCTTCACGTATCTTCTCGGCATGCCGCTACCCATTCTACACAGAATTTCATCCGTCACGGTCCCCGCCCAATTCGCCCAATCACTCGCCCACAGCGCCCCATCCCCCTGTCCGCCGATTATCGTCACAGGGTCCCCAAGGCTCGCCGACGGGATCTCAGTCACGTCGAACAGGGTGTGGTGCATGAAGATCTCCCCCACCGCCGGTGCAAGCCACCCACGGACTGCAGCCCGAGCGGCCCCAGAAGCGACCCGGGGCAGGCCGTCGCCGTATCCCACCGGCACAGTCGCGACAGTGGTCTCCCGCGTGGCCCTGAACGTTCCACCGTACCCCGCTCTCTCTCCTGGACGAATCCGTCGCAACTCGACGATCCGTGTGTAGACCGTCATCACGCGCTTGCCAAAGGGCTCGCCGCCCAGGTATCCGTATAGGCAGATTCCCGGCCTCACTAGATCGAGCCGCGTCTCCGGGTAATAGATAGCCGCCGCCGACCCGGCGGCGTGAACGCGCGCGGGCCTAACCCCCGACTCCCCCAATCTGCGGATGACCCACTTCAGCACCTCCAGCTCTGCCGAAACCGACCGGGAGTCGCCGCAGTCCGCACTGGAGAAGTGGGTATACACCCCTTCCAGTCTGACGTCCGGTCCAAGAAGCCCGATGACCTCTCCCAGCTTCACCGCGGCGTCCGGGGGCAGTCCGGAACGGTGCAGGCCCGAATCCACTTCGATCTCCACGCGGGCGGGGCTGCTCCGCAAACGAGCTTCGGCCGCGAGGCTGCTCAGTACGTCCGCTGAGTTGACAGTCACCACCGCGCCGGAGAGGACCACCCGCGTGACGTCATCTTCGGTGCAGGGCGCCAATACATGGACCGGGACCGTCACCCCGGCCTTGCGGAGCGAGACGGCATCGGCCATCCGTGCGACTCCCAAGCGTTCACTGCCCGCGGCGACCAGGGCCCGAGCGCACTCGACCAGCCCGTGTCCGTATGCGTCGCCTTTCACCATCGCCAAGACCGGGGATCCTTGACAGCGCTCTTTCACCAACCTGAGATTGTATGCGAGGGCATCGAGGTCAATGATGACCTCTGCGGGTGACAAATCCGACACCTCCGACTCACTTCCCGCCTGTCTTGCGCCGGGACGTGCACCTGCGGCTCAACCGACGGCCTTTCGATATGGCATCATGGGGCACGAACCGGGGTGTGGGCGCTCACGGTCACCCGTAGATGCTCTGGATCCCGGGCAGGCGCGCTCCCTCAAGCGGGGTGAATCCTTTCCCGGTTGCCGACCCGGGAACCGGTCGGGCCGATGCCGGGGTTCGCATTGCAGCGAGCAGGCCGGCCATCCTTATGGCGGCTTCCACTCCGTCAACCACCGGAACACTCAGGCGCTTCTCCAAGGGACTTCGTACAGCCGCGAGTCCGGCACACCCCAGGCAGACCGCCCTCGCTCCATCCTCCACGATTGCCCTCCTGGCGGCAGCCTCCATCTTTTCGATGGCGACCGCACCTGTGAGGTCGTCGGTGACGCTCATCCCCGCGCTTCGCACTGAGGCACACCTCGAGGCGAGGCCGTACCTCGCGACGACAGCTTCGGTAGTTGGGATCTCTTCGGGGGAACAGCATACCACGGAGAACTTCCCTGATAGTGCACACGCCACGAGCATGCTCGTCTCCCCGATTCCAAGCACCGGCCCACTCGCGATCTCCCTGCACGCCTCAAGGGCCGGGTCGTCATAGCAGGCGATCACGAAAGCGTCGAAGGCCGTCCTCTCCCGCGCAATGACCTCCAACGTGGCGAACGCCGCGACTACGTCATCCACCTGCGTGTCTATTCCGACGGGACCGAAATCGGCACGTCTCGTAACCACTTCGAAACCGGGATGGGACAGCCGCCTGCCCACTGCTTCAATTGTCGCCGTCATGGACGGGCTGGTGTTTGGATTGACCACAAGGATTCTCATCGTCTCTAGGCCTCCCCGAGCCGCCACGGCTAGTCCTCATGAGGCATGCAGCCGACGCTCTACGAACTTCCCTCTTCCCGGTCGCCCGAGGACCTTACCATCCCGCATCACTATCTCGCCCCGGGATATCGTCATTACCGGCCATCCCCGGAGTTCCATCCCCTCGTACACGCTGTAATCCGCGTTCCCCGGCAGGTTCCTGCAATCCACGACCGCCGACCTCTCCGGATCCACAACCACTAA
>JANLFS010000133.1:2228-3118 GCA_024655925.1 Bacillota bacterium
AAGAATGGCACCTTTCCTAGGGAACAGGCCGAACACTTGAGCCGCTCGGGTACTCAAGAGCTCCACCAGGTGAGCCACAGGAAGCCCTCTTCTCTCCACTCCCTCGGTCCACAGCAGCGGCAGGCGAAACTCGACTCCGCCGACTCCGAATGCCACGCGGTCGAACCTTTGCACCAGCATGCCCGAATCCTTGCTGCGATCGAGGAACTTCTCCTTCTCCCACCGGTACCAGGTACAATCGTCGGAACCCGTGGTGTCCACCACCCCGGCCGACACGGCGCGCCATAAGTATTCCCGGTTTTGCGCAGACCTCAGGGGAGGAGTCATCAAGTACAGGTGGCCGTCTTCATGGTCCAGAACTCCCTGGTCGAATACGAGGTAATGCGGGCAGGTTTCGATATAGATCTTCGCACCGTCCGTCCTAAGTTCCGCCAGTTTCCGAGCCACCCGTGCGGAGCTCACGTGAAATACGTAAAGCGCACTCCCCTCGTTCCATGCCAAGTGTGCGGCCCGCAGGGCGGCATCCTCTTCTGCAGTTTCCGACCGCACTCGGCAGATGTCGGACCACCGCCGAGTCGTCACCTTCCTCATGTTCGACTCGATGATGATATCGCTCTCCGCGTGTACGCCGGGGAGCAACGGGAGGCCCGAACATCTCGAGAACACGGATAGCATGTCCTGGTCCGAGACCATGATCCCCTCGTCTTTGTACGTCATGTACATCTTGAAACTCGGAATCCCCATGGCCGCCATTGTTTCAAGCTCCGCGAGTATCCCATCGTTTACCTCAACGATGGTGGCGTGCAAACCATAGTCCACTATCGAGCAGGCCATCTGCTCAAGTCTTCGTTCCACCCCTCGGACCAGGGTCTCGCCCCTCTTCGTCTCCG
>JANLFS010000133.1:3128-7017 GCA_024655925.1 Bacillota bacterium
TCTCCGTGAAGTCCAAGAAGGTGGTGACGCCGCCACAGGCGGCGGCCACGCTCCCGGTGTAAAAGTCCCTCGCCCCGGTACACCCTTGGAACGGAGTAATGAAGTGCACGTGTGGGTCTATGAGACCGGGTAGAACCCATTTTCCGCGCACGTCAATGATCTCGTCGGCTTCGCCCTTGGCGCAGCTTGCCAGGAGGGCTTCGATTCGCTCTCCGCGGATGGCCACGTCGGCCTCCACGTGGCCGCCCGGTGTAACGACCCTGCCGCCTTTGAGTATTAGAGAGAACCGCACGACTGCCACCTCACACGGGTCACGAAACGACGCGCCAGTAGAATGTCAACCCAAGCACGGCCACTGCCGTCGCCAATACGACGTAATCCCACCGTTTGAAGCCCACCTCGCGGTAGATGTTCCTCTTTGTGCCGCACATCTCGGGAATGCTGAAACCCCTGAGGTCCATCGAAAGCGCGATACCCTGGCTCCTTCTCAGGGCGCCCAATCCCAAGGGGACTACCAGCGTCGCCGCCCCGCCGAGAATCTTGATGGGGTTCCTGGACCCGAACGAGGCCCACGCCCGTGCCTTCAAGGCATTCCTGATGATGTGGAGCTCTTCTTGTATGAGGGGAAAGAACCGCATGGCGAATCCGAACATGAAAGCGGCTCGATAGGGCAGGCCCCATCTGTACAGGGAGAGGCCCCAGTGAAACGGATCGGTAGTGAGCGAGAAGCCAAGGAAACCAACTCCCATGGCCATGAGTCTTAATCCGACGGTACTCCCTACCTGGAAGCCGCGCAGGGACACCTTGACGGTCATCAGGCCCGCAGGGGATATCGTGGTGTAGGGACCGCCCATGCTCAGACTCTGAATGAGAATCATCGCGACCACGAGCGGGACCATCAGGGCGACAAACCCCCAGTACTCCCAAGGGGCGATCCTCCCGAACACCCAAATGATGACGATGTAGCCCAGGATGAAAACCCCCGGCCATGGGAGGGGTAACATCCATAAAGGAATGAGCGTGGCAAGCACGAACACCATCTTGCTGCGCGGGTCAAGCCTGTGGAGCCACGAATCGGCCCCGGAATACCTGTAGAGCATCAGGCGACGCCCCCTATCAGGCGTTGTTTGAGCTCCTCCACCGACAGGGGTGGGGGACACACTCCAAGCCTCAGGCCGAGCTGCGTTATGAGCGGGGGCTCTACGTATGTCTGCGCCAGCAATTCGGGCTGCGAGAACACCCCCCTCGGGGTGCCCTCTACGAGCACTTCCCCCGAACACAGCGCGATCACTCGGTCGGCGTATTCGGCCACGAGGTCCATGTCATGCGTTATGATGCCGAGGGCCGTGCCCTCTCGCCTCGCGCTGCGCACCAGCAAGTCCATGATCTCGCGCGACCTGACGGGGTCCTGGCCCGTAGTAGGTTCGTCAACGATCAACACTTTGGCCCCTAGCACCCAGATGGCGGCCGTCGCCAGCCGCTGCCGGTCGCCCTTGGCAAGACGGTAGGGGTGGGTGTCTTCCTTTCCGGCCAGGCTGAGCTCTCCGATGGCCCTGCCCACCTTGGTCTCGATCTCGTCGGGCGAGACGCCGAGGTTCCTCAATCCGAAGGCGATCTCGTCGCGGACCGAATCCCTGAACAGCTGATGGTCCGGGTTTTGGAACACGTAGCCCACGTAAAGTGCCTGCCTCGCCGGCGGGATCTTCGCCAGGTCCAAGCCGTCTGAGGGACCAGGAAACCGCTCAGGCAACGAGCAAGGGTCGTCTTGCCGCTGCCGTTCTGCCCGATGAGTGCCACCACTTCGCCGCTGCGCATACTCATGGAGACGTTCCTTACGGCTTTCACGCGCCGCGGGAAGGGATAGGTGAACTCCAGGCCGCTCGCGTCTAGAACGACCTCGCCGGCGGTCTCCCGGTTGTCCTGCGCACCCTGATCGGAATGCGGTGCGGCCTTCCCGGGAGTGCCTGCCCTGACAAGCTCGCGGTATTCTCTTGTCGCCTCCTCTAGAGTGATGGCTTGTCTTATCGGAACGCCGGCTTCAAGGAGTGCCGCGCCGAGCTCCACGACCTTCGACCCCATGACCCCGTGACGGCGCAGCAATTCGGGCCTAGCCGCGAGTTCCCTCGGAGAACCGTCAAGGACGATCCGGCCGTCGCTCATGAGGACCATCCGGGAGGCGTGCTGGAAGAGAAGATCGATCTTGTCCTCGACAATCACAATGGTATAGTCGCCGGTCTTGCGAAGCTCTTCAATGGCGTCGAATACCATCTTGGTACCCAGCGGGTCCAGGGCGGACGTCGGGTTGTCGAACAGGAACACCCTCGGCTTTATCGCGTAGATGCTGGCGAGGGCGACCTTCTGCTTCTCCCCGCCCGACAGATCGAAACAAATCCGATCCTCAAGGTGGGGAATGCGGAACCGCGCGAGGGCTTCGTCTTTTCTCCTGTCCATCTCACCTCGTTCAAAACCCCTGTTCTCTAAGCCGAAAACCAGTTCGTCTCTGACCAGAAGGTTGAACAGCTGCGCCTCCGGATCTTGCATGACGAGACCGATGGACTGGGTCAGGCGGGTCAAGTTTTGTCTCCGCGTGTCCTCTCCGAGTATCCTCACCGAGCCGTCGAGCTCTCCCCTCATCCAGTGAGGGATTACGCCTGAGAGCAGGTACAGGAGGGTGGTCTTCCCGCAACCCGTAGGTCCAATTATTCCCAGGCATTCACCGCTCCGCACCTCGAGGTTGACATCTCGCAAGCACGGTTTCTCTGTTGCCGGGTACCTGAAAGAAACGTCCTGCAGCTGGAATACGGTGTCCCTTGCGTGAGGCATCGTTCCATACCGCCCTCCCGTACCTGAACGGCGCAAGCGTCAATCGCCCGACTTGGATTTCTGCCGCTTGTTCATTGAGAGGAATATCGCTCCGACGATGACGGCCAGGACGATGAGGGTCGCGAACAGCTTCCACCCGGAGAGCCCGAGCCCGAGGCCGACGTCCGGGATGGCGCCTTTGGCTACCTGGCTCGTCCACCAGTTGCCGATCAACACGAACGCCGCAACAATCACGACCCCAAGGATGACATAGTTCACCTCGTTCGCCTCCCTTTTGCGCGTCGCGCGCCTCATCACACGTCGGCCACTCCGGATCGTTGCACAGCTCTTGCGAAGGCGAAGCCCATGAACGACCCCGGTATGGAGGTCAGCATCAGGAGGAACCACAAACCAGCCATGACCGGAACGGTAAACTTGAAGAAATACACCCAGGTGATCATGTAAGAGAAGGTGTTGCAGAACTCCGCCACCACGCACATCAGGAAGAATTGCTTGAAGTTCATCCGGCCGTCCCCGCGCCTGAAGTAATACTGACAGAACAGCGACATCGGGATCACGTACATCGTGTTGTCCAAGAAAAACCTCGGGGCCATCGGACTCGCACCGGTCAGAAGCGACACGATGGGATTAAAGTTCGCGGTCAAAAGCCCCCCGAGTAGCCCGAAGTTTATTACCGATGCGGGGAACCACAGGAACACAAACAGGTCACCAAACCAGTACAGGACGCCCCCGGAGAGAGCCGTGTCGAGCCTTTCCGTCAACTGCATTGTTATCGAGAAGCAGACAGCTAGAAGGACGCCGCCCACGATTGCCTTGGTGTCGGTTCGCCACAGACGATAGTTCGGGTTGCTAATGCTCCATCGATCCTCGCCGAGACTCACCATCGTCACTCAACCTCCTTCGTCGCATCTCTCACGGACGCCCCCGGCCGGCCAGAGAAACCTTGCAAGATCGCCTTCGTCACCCCCTTCCTCGACCTGAGTTTCCGCCGCGATCCTCACACCCGCCGGCCGACCCACCCGGCCCGCACCCTACGGTTGTGGTACAGCCAGGTCTTCAGGTCCGG
>JANLFS010000134.1:0-6565 GCA_024655925.1 Bacillota bacterium
CGCCGGTAGAATCTCGGACTTCCTATTCGCCCTGCAAGAGGCGGCAATCTCGGGCCCGGTAGGGAATGGGGTGGCTCGGACACGGAACGTGGCTTGTAAGGCATCCTCGGCGCGCTGAGCGGGGATCCCGTGGACAAGCCCGGGGGGAAGATAGTCTCGATGGGGGTGTAGGGGGTCTACTCCATCATTCGCTGCAGGAGGAGTATATCCCTGCCCAAACCCAGGAACGCACCTCTACGGAATCATTCCGGTGACAGCAGGAACGCTTGCTCTGTGGGCGGCTTGGGGAGAACAGGCTTAGTCAGGTTGTGCCGCGCTGAACACGACCCGGTTTCGTCCTGCATTCTTGGCCCCGTATAGCGCAGCGTCTGCGTTCTTGATGAGGAGTTCCACGTCAAAGGCTGGACGTATGGTGTCGCATGCTACACCGAAGCTGGCGGTGACTTTGACTGACTGCCCCTCGCGGATCCCTTCGAAGGCATCTATTCTCTCGCAAAGCCTTCTTGCCAGCGCCACAGCATCATCCGCGCCTATGCCGGGAACAGCTATGATGAACTCCTCGCCTCCGTATCGTGCGAGGATGTCTTGAGCGCGTATACTCTGTTCGAGCACAGACGCGATCTCTCGTAGCAGCGTGTCGCCAGCTTTGTGCCCGCAGGTGTCATTCACGGTCTTGAAATGGTCGACATCCAACATAATCACAGAGATGATACTACCAGCTTGCTGCGTGTCCGTGAACCGTTCCATCTGGTTGTAGAACGATCTACGATTGGCAATGCCGGTCAACGCATCGATATTGGCAAGATCGTTCATAGCCTGAACCATGGTCATCTCTTTCGTGATGTTGGTCATGGTTAGGTACTTGACGAGCATGCCTCTGTCCCTGCGTCGTATGGTGCGAATGCGCGCCTTGAAGACGCGGCCTGAACCATCATCCAGCGCAATGCTGGCCTCACCGTCGGAATGCGCCATAGCGAACCCCGCGACTCGAGGGTGAGCCTTGAACAGTGTAGACAGATGCTCGTCTACGTGATCCTTTCGCCGGTGAGGGACGATCTGGTTGAGGGATTGGCTGTAATCGATGACCCGGTTGTTCCTATTGATGATCACAACAACATCGTCCATGCCGTCGAAGACCTTGTTCCTGGCCAGCGACACCAGCTCGAACAGCTGATTCGGGCTCAATCCGATGAGCAACAGCACGTTCGTGGCCATGAAGCAGTAAGGAGCAAGGTATATGCCATGCGGGCCAAACCCGGCGAAATACGTGATGCTGTCAACTCCCGGCAGGAGGAAACCTGCTAGAAACACCCAGTATTCAGCTTTGAGATCGGCTGGCGCAGTGATCATTGACCAGGCGACCACAACCACGCTGACGGCAAAGGCCAGACTGTGTATACCATCGATACCATGTACCAAGGGCCGCGCGTAATCTGAGTTATCGTCAGCCCGCCCGCGTTCGCAAGCGAGAGGTTAGCATAATACAGGTGGTGGAGGTTGGTAGTGTACATGACCGTGAGGGTCAGCGCCGAGAAGGCGAGCATGGCGATTACGGCTCTTCTACTGATGCGCCAGTAGTTGCCTGTGAACTCAAGGGACATCAGGATTCCGAACGTGGGCAAGAAAGCTATGCCTAGGTACTCGATTCTGAGGTAGGCTAGGGCTTCATTCACCGACTGTGCGGTCAGCTCGAAGGCATAACCCAGGGAGTACACAGATGCAGCAATGGCGAAGCAAGAGAACCACACGTTCTTGTGTCGTCTGCCTTGAATCATCACGTAGATGCCGATGCTCAATTGGATGATAGCAGATATTATGAGAAGCCCCACTATTGAGCATTCCATACTAGCAGCCTACCTAGCTCTTCAGATTGCGTGCACGGTCCGCGAAAGGAGTGGATGCGGGAACCGAGGCAAGTGTCCAATGTGTAATTCGCGCAGCCTGTGGCATTCCTCTTGGAATATCGATGCCAGGTGCGCAACCACCAAAGGCGCGCTCCAAAGGAGGCGCCCGAGCGCCTCCTCAACCGATGTAAACCCTCTGTCACGGCTCCCATGTTTGCAGAGCAGTTCGAAGGAATGTGCAGTATCGCCCACAGGCAAGCGACCCGGCTGCCACGCTGGCGGACGCCAGCCCGCGTTTTGCCCACACCCCACATTTGTGGGCTACGTGCAAATCAGCGTCCATCTTCGGCTGCAGTTGCTGATGTAGCGGTCATTTTTGGGGCATCCGGAAGCCAGCAACCGCTGGGCGCGCCCGCACTGCGAGGCCTGAGGACGTATGCCGAGCTACGCGCATTGGGCTGTCCGATCGGCAACGCTTCCCCGAGGCTCTCTCTGGGCACGCCAGCCCGAGCGAGCGGATAGCCCCCATTTATGACCGATCTTCCGGATTTAGCCCACAGACTTGCGGGCTCCCGCCGTGATAGACCCCAGATTCGTGGAGTAAGCCAAAACAGATGGTGCTTTTCAATCGGCGATTCTTGATGCGAGATCAGCGGCGGAGTTCCGGCGACAGATTCGCGCGAATCACGACCTGCACGCATAGACGGAGAGCCTCACGTCGAGCATTGAAACGAACGGGCGGCAACTGCAGAACCGACGGTCAGAGTAGTCTTGCCTAACACGACGCCCGGGCTGCCGCCCGGGCGTTATCCTTGGTGTGCCATCTATTCTGAAAGACATCGTGGTTTGCAGGTCCGTTTGCAGAACGCCGCAATTAGCTTTATGCCGGACCGCCCAGTTGCCTGAAGCCCCAGCCTTCAAGGGTATAATATCGCGCGCCTGGCTGGGATCGAACCAGCGGCCCACGGATTAGAAGTAGGCTAAGTAACGTTTCAGTTTCTGTGCTGACGCATCACGCTCAGCTGCCAGCCTTCACGACTTCCCACTCTGCCTTGATAGTCTTGAGCATCTCCGGGTTGTTGATCAGCTCGAGGCCGGCATCTGCCATGATCTTCGATGCGATCACGGCGGACTCGAGGCCGAACTCGGAGGCACAGGCGGCGACCATGTCCCGGGAATGGCCTGCCACGGAGCCGGTGGCCACGACGGGCAGGGAGAACATGACGCAGGGGATGGTGCTCGAGGCAGTGCCGAAGTCGGTCGAGGCCGCAGCGCCGCCGGGCGTGGCAAAGGGCATCTCGCCCATGCCGTAGTCCTTCGCCTTGTCTTGTATTAGCTTCATGAAGCTCGGGACGTTTACTACGTTGTCATACTGCTTAATCGGGGTGATGGTCACCTTGGTCTCGGTGGCCATGGCCGCGGCCTCCGCAATCGTATGAACGCGCTTCACTACGCTGTCAAGGTAAGGACGTTCCATGCTGCGTACATAGAAGCGAGCGGCTGCAGTCTCCGGGACGATATTGGCAGCCTGGCCTCCGTTGGTGACTATGCCGTGGATTCTGACGTCCGGCTTGACATGCTCGCGCATGTACTCGATGCCATTGAAGAGCATCATGACGGCGTCAAGCGCGCTTCGTCCCTCATAAGGGGCGGACGCCGCATGGCTGGCCTTGCCTTCGAAAGTGAAGTCCATCAGGTTCAGTGCGAGGGTGTAGCTGCCGATCACGCTGTTTCCCGGATGCATCTGGAAGCCGACATCGGCCCTGTTGAACAGGCCGGCAGCTGCCATTGGGAGCTTGCCCGAGGTGGTCTCTTCGGCAGGGCACCCGAAGACGATCACGGTCGCGGGGGTGTTGCCCAGGTTCTTGGACAGGGCTATCGCCGCGCCAACGCAAGATGCGGCGATCAGGTTGTGGCCGCAGCCGTGGCCCAGCCCCTCCAGAGCATCGTATTCGGCCATGAACGAAATCGCAGTGCCGCCGCCCGCGTTCTCGTAGGTGGCGACGAAGGCGGTGGGGAGTCCGGCGACTCCCTGCTCAATGACGAAGCCGTTCTCAGCGAGGGTCTTGGTAAGAAGCTCAACCGCCTTGAACTCCTGGTTGCCAGATTCCGGATTCGCATGGATGAACTTCGCGATGTCGATAATCTGTTGTCTCATGGAGTCAACTGTCGTACCTATGGTGCTGTCTTCGCGCGCCGCTACGCCGCCAACCACCAGAGCTACCAGCGCAACCATGACAAGCAGCATTCTCACGAAGGACTTCATGCCATTCCCTCCTTCAGAATCTTCCCCGCGTGGGGCAACGTCCGTTTTGCGCTGAAAATACGGTTCTCGCGTAGACGAATGACGCAAGCTCGCTTGAGTAATAGATTACGCCTTCTTGCCTATTCATGCTATGTATTGCTATTCAGGGTCCTTCCGTAGACATTGTACATTCCTCCCAAGCCGAATGGGCATTGTACTCCGGCTCGGCCCCGCGGCAAGCGCCGCTTGAGGCCGAACTGCAAGGGACTGCCGCGAGCTTGCCTCCGGGCCTGCGCCGAAGCGGGCGTGGGCCATCGGCTTGGAATGCGCGGCCTGAACCGTTATGCAGCACGGCCCGCCGCATCCGAAAGAGGCTCTGCCTGGCCCTCTTGCACAGCCCGCTTCCAGGCCCAGTACTCGTCCATGTTCAGATACCGCCGCCCTGTGGACCATGCCTCGTCTATCTCCATCAATACAGCTCCTATCAGCCGCAGGGCCGAGTCAGGATTGGGGAATATGCGGATGACCCGCTCTCGCCTTCTGATCTCTTCGTTGAGCCGCTCGGCGCTGTTGCTGGTGCGAAGCCTCTTGCGCAGGCACTCAGGAAGGGCCATTGCCGCCGTCGCATCCTCAAACCCTTGTTCCAGCCTGTCCACCGCGCCCCGAGCCCGGGCCGCGAAGTCCTCGGCGATCCCTCAAGCAGTCCCCTGGCGGTGTTCATGTCGGGCGCCTCGAACAGGAGCCGGAGCCGTGCGTGCAGCGGGCCTTGAAGCGCCTTGGGGCACGCGTCTAGGATATTCTTCGTGAAGTGGGTCTGGCACCGCTGCCACGACGCTCCCTGGAATTGCGCGGCCACCGCGTTTACCAGGCCTCCGTGGTTGTCAGAGACGACAAGATCCACGCCGGAGAGCCCTCTTGCCTTCAGCCAGGAGAAGAACTCGGACCACGAGTCTTCGCTTTCGCTGTTCGCAAGCCTAAGGCCGAGGACCTCCCGCATCCCTGCGGAATTGACTCCCGTAGCGATGAGCGCGCTTTGCGCCCTCACCCGGCCTCCTATGCGAACCTTGATGACGATAGCGTCGGCTATCACGAACGGATACGGCTCCTGCCCCAGGCTCCGTTCGTTCCACTGCCGCACTGTCGGATCGAGCTCTTTAACCAAATCCGATACCGTTGACTTCGAGAACTCGGTGCCGCATAGCTCTCGGGTGATTCTCTTAACCTTCCTGTTGGACACCCCGTTTACCACCATCTCCATGAAAGCGCCGAGCAGAGCCTGTTCGCTTCGCTGGTACCGTTTGAACAAGTCGGTCTCAAGTTTGCCTTCCCGGAATTGCGGAACTTCGAGAGTGATTGAGCCTACGCGCGTCGTTAGGGGCCGCTCCCTGGTCCCGTTACGGTACCCCACCCGTTCGCCGGTCCTCTGATAGGGCTCGGCCTTGAGCTGTTCGGCGGCTTCAGCCCGAAGGACCTGATTGAGGGCTGCCTCCACAAGTTCGGCCAGGCCCCGGTCCTCCTGAAAAAGACCGTGCAATTGCTCACCGGATATGGTAATCTCATAGGTGGCCATTGGTTCTCCTCCTGTAGATAATTGGTTGTGTTCAACTCCAATTCTACTAGAGAACCGATGGCCTTTCCATACCCTCTGCCGCAGCTAAAAGGCCCTTTTAGAGCACTATATCGGACTCAACTCCCGCGTGAGCTGAGATAGGGAATCGTGTTCGCTGTGCAGTCCTTCGTACCCTGCACAAGTGCCAGGGAACTTGCCGTAATATTCGGGCGATCTCCGGCACGAATCGTGAGAGTTCACCTCTCGACGAGGTCGGGGCAGTGTGCGTGCTCATGCTGTGATCGGGTTATTCCGCTTCCGGGCGATGTAGTCATCGGGATGCTTCCGCAAGAACACTTCCGAGCGCTCCCGAATGCGAGTCGTGGGGACGCCTGTCTGCCAAGAACGGCAGTTAAATGCAATTAATGGCCGCCGAAAATGTAGTTAATGGCCGGGGAGATTTGTAATAAAGGGCCGGCAGAAAATGCAGTTTTTCACCGGAGACTCATGTAGCCGGAGATGAGAGTCCTACCTCGCCGTCGAAGGGCACTTCAGCTTCCGACAAGAGCGAGGTGCCAATATGACGATTGGAGGTAGGACGCTAATGGAGATTCGACAGCTTAGGGACGAAGGCCTCTACTACAAGCAGATCGCGGAGCGGCTCGGGATCGACCCAAGAACCGCGGCCAAGATCGGCGAGGGGGAGGCTGAGTTTCTACCGATGCTTCGCTAGCAGCCTTGACAGTGGCATGCGCCCCTACAACACGCAGCTTACAGTGAAGGAGTTGGTTCTTGGCATGTAGGCTAAACGTTAGGTAGGGGCTGACCATTTCGCGACGAATGCTTTGGTTGAAGCGTGCTTGAAGCCCAGTCTCCATTGGTGCTCAATCGTTCCATTTGCATCAATGAACTTAAGAGGTATCTGAA
>JANLFS010000134.1:6575-6822 GCA_024655925.1 Bacillota bacterium
CGAGAACACCAGCATGCGGGCGACGATTAGCGAGATCACAGAGCGCATTCGCTCGGGTTACCATCCTGAACGGATAGTTCTCTACAGCTCGTACGTTTATGGCACCCCCCCACCCAGGCAGTGATATCGACCTCCTTGTCGTGAAAGATGATCCCGACAGCCCTATCGAGCGAAGACTCAAAGTGCGCCGTCTGTTGCGGGACATTATCCGGGATGTGCCGGTTTCTCCCGTGGTCTACGCCCCCGG
>JANLFS010000135.1:0-4992 GCA_024655925.1 Bacillota bacterium
AGCCGCACGAGATAGCCCGCATGGGCATAGCCAGGACCTTCCAGAACCTGAGGCTGTTCAAGAACCTCACGGTACTGCAGAACGTCGCCATCGCCGGACAGCTGGAGTCCAGGTACAGCCTCCTGTCCGCCGTGCTACGCACCCCCGCTTACCGCGCCGAGGAGAAGCACGTGATGGGCCGGGCGATGGAACTGTTGGAACTCGTGGGGCTGGCCGAGAAAGCGCACGAGAAGGCGAAAAACCTCTCTTACGGGCACCAGCGGAAGCTGGAGATAGCCAGGGCGTTGGCGCTGAAGCCCAGGGTGCTCCTGCTCGACGAACCCGCGGCGGGGATGAACCCCGACGAATCCCTCAGTCTCATGGACTTCCTGCAAGACGTCAGGGAGAAGTTCAAGATCGCCATACTCCTGATAGAGCACCACATGGAGGTAGTCATGGGCATCTGCCCGAGGATACTGGTGCTCAACTTCGGCTGCACGATCGCCGAGGGCAACCCCGAGGAGATACAGGCCGACCCGGAAGTCATCAAGGCGTACCTTGGGGAGGTGCAGCGATGAGCGGGGTCATGCTCAAGGCGGAGTCACTCCACGTCCACTACGGCGTGATTCACGCGCTGAAGGGCGTGAACGTCGAGGTGCGCGAGGGTGAGATTGTCGCGATAATCGGCGCGAACGGCGCCGGGAAGAGCACCTTCCTGAACACCATCGCCGGCATGGTCAGGCCCTCCGCCGGGTCCATCGAGTTCATGGGCGCGAGGCTGCCGTCGCGCTCTCACGAGGTCGTCAAGGCGGGGATCGCGTTCGTACCGGAGGGCAGGCGCATTTTCGGGAATCTCACGGTGTACCAGAACCTCATGATGGGGGCCTACCTGCGCCGGGATGTAGAGGGGATCCGGGAAGACATGCGGCGCGTGTATCGCCTGTTTCCGCGACTGCAGGAAAGGGAGCGGCAGCCCGGCAGCACCCTGAGCGGCGGGGAACAGCAGATGCTCTCTATCGGCCGCGCGCTCATGTCCAGGCCCAAGATGCTCCTCCTCGACGAGCCGTCCCTCGGGCTCGCCCCGATCCTCGTCCGCGACATCTTCGCAACGCTGAGGGACATCAACGCGGAGGGTACCACCATCCTCCTCGTCGAGCAGAACGCGCGCCAGGCTCTCGACCTCGCGCGGCGGGCATACGTGTTTCAGACCGGCACCGTGGTGCTGTCGGGACCGAGCTCCGATCTTCTCGCCGACAGGCAGGTACAAGAGGCCTACCTCGGCGCCCGGATCGCCGCCCGCAGGATGCCCGAAGCACAGCACTAGAAAACTGCACGACTTGACTTAGCCGATCTCCGTCGGAGGACTGCCGCAATTCCTGCCTCTATAGGTCGGGTGGCCACTGCAGGTCGGCGGCACGCTCATAAGGAATCACCCTGCTCTTGGGTGTATCCTTCCAGGCGCTTTCGTTGTGCGACATGTTTCTTAGAACCTCCGCGCTAAGTCCGCACAGTCGAGAGGCCACCTCATTCATGGTTTCCATCTCGTCACGTGTGAACACGCTAGCGTCAACTGCAGTCTCCGCCTTGACCAGATCCGCTTCCCAGTTCTCAATCACCTTGGACTCCACGGAGATTGCGCCGGTTTCCATCGCAGCCTGAAGACACAAGAACCAGCCTTCCAAAGCCGGGCCGTGAGGTAGAGCCGCATAACGAGCCCCACTTATCGAAACGCCGTGTTCCTTGAAATGAAGGAAGTCGGCATACCAGAGATGTTTCATCAGGGCAGTCTTCGACATCGTGCTACGAGTGAAAAACACGATCATGTTGAGGAGCTTCTCAAAGTCAAAACGTCGAAACCCAGTTTGGGAACCAACAGGGATAACGGTCTCCCACTTCTCCATGACGCCCAGGGCCCAGGCCTTCTCCCTGTTCTCGACGCCGGAGTTGGCTATCTTCTTGACTCGTGAAAGCTCCCGTGCAGTCAACCTGTCAGCATGGGTCTTCAGAAGATTGACGACCTCTTTGGGGTCGAGCAGCCTCCTGATTGTCTCCACATGAGCTGGCACAGGTATGGCTCCCTTCTCGTACCGATAGACCGTGGAAGGACTCCACCCCAGCAGCTTGGCCAGAGTGCGCTGCCCGAGTCCGTAGCGCTTGCGCAGACTTGCTATGTCATCCGCCGTGGGAACACCTCGGAGACGCCTATATTCGGCATAGGCCCGCTCAAGTGTCGCGAAGTCCAGCTGCTTGACGGGCACCTCTCCTCCACACGTCCGGCAGTAGGCCACCTTGGTCTCAATTGTCACCGGCTCGCCCCTCACCGGCACAGTCTGCTTGACTGTCCTTATATCCAGTCCTCTCTTAGAATTACATGCGGGGCAGTATCCAACTCTTGTTGTCACGTCTGTCACCCCCGATAAGGGTATCTTAGTGGATACTCCGCCGGATGAAACGAAAGGCACACCAGCCCATCGCCAGTCCTCACCTTCAGCTTGATGTAGTATTCGCCGTTGTCCGTCTCAATTCCGAAAGTCCACACTTCTTCGCCTGGAAAACCTCTGTCTCCCTCAGGGCCAGTCACGTAGTTTTCGACCGCAAGCGAACATAGTGTTTCCAGCACAACTTCCTCAGTCCATCCCATGAAGGCAAGGGCATCGAGGTTCTTCTGTCGCTTAACAAGGTTCCATTTCCCCTCGACAATTAGAGCCTTCGCTCTATCGAGAAAACACCTTACCTGCGTGCGGGAGACAACAGTCAATCTTCCCGCCTCCAACAACTGTTCTTACCAATCATCGTATTCCATTGAACTACAAAATGCAATTAAATGATTACATCAATGTCTTTCTCGGTAGATGACGGCGGATCTTACGCTGCGTGCTCCTCCAGATTGCTTATTCCGCCGGCATCTTCATGAGTGGGGCCGGCTCTTGCGCGCTCCAACTGACCGCCATGCCGTCAAAGCAGTCAATCATAGGGGATAAGTAGACCTTGCCGGCAGGCAGCGAAAACTCTGTGAGATCGGTGAGCCACTTCGCATTGGGGACCTCAGCGTGAAAGTCGCGCTCAATGACGTTTGGCGCCGGGGGACCGATCTCGCCCTTGTAAGAACTGTACTTGCGCTTCTTTCGACCGACCACGACGAGGTTTTCCTCACGCATAAGCCTGCGTACTACCTTTTCGGACACGGTCTTGCCGTCTCTGGTGATGACGGCGTGAATCCGTCGGTAACCATAGCGCCCGTCGGCCAGAGCGAATGCAGTGCGCACGCGCTCTCGGAGCTCGGAATACTTGTCCGGTATGGTCAGGGCAGCGTAATGGTAGAAGTAGCTGCTCTTGGGCATAGAAAGACACCCCAGCAGCTCATTCAGAGGGTATCTCTTCCTCAGGGCGCCGATCGCTGCTCCTTCTCCCGATTGGTCAGATTCTTCGGATCGGCGCCCTGGTCTTTTTTTGGGATTTCTGCCGTCACTTCCAGGACGTCCCGTTCGAGTCGAAGCCGGTGGACCTGTTCTTCCAATGCCTCTACCTGTCCCTTAAGCGACTCCACCTTAGCCAACAATGCGTCTCTGTCGTCGCTGGGCTTGGGTTTACCAAGCTTTGGCTTGCTCACTGGGCGCTCCTTTCCGAGCAGATGGTACTTCCATTGGTACAAAGCGGTGCGGCTGACGCCATACTTCTCAGCAACCTGTCGGGCTGGGCCGTCTCTGGAACACAAGTCCAGAACAGCTGCCTGTTTCTGCTCACACGTGGATTCTACCCTGGACTGAAGTGACCTTCCGGAGCGTAGTCCGCGCCTGTCCGGGACTGCCTCGTCGAGCCATTGCCTAAGCGTTTCTCGGTTCGGGTAACCCAGGGCCTGGATGCTCCGGCGCAGACTTCGGCCGTGTTCCAGGTAGTAAGCCACCGCAGCCTTTTTCTGCTCGTTCGAGTACTTCGGTGGGCGAGCGCGATATCCATCGTGAAGCGTGCCGGTGGCCTTGTACTCCCTGACCCACTGTTTCAGCGTGTTCTTCGTAGGATAACCCAGTTCCCGGCGAACGGCGGCGGAGTTGCTGCCATACTTGAGGTAGAGATTGACTGCCCTCGTCCGATCTTTCAGTGTGTACACGGCGGACATCCTCCTGTCTCATTTCGAGTCCAGGTTTTTGTCCGCACCCCCAGTGGATCAAGACTGAGCCGGCGTTGACAAGCGGGCCGTCCAAACACCACCCCCGAGCTTTTGACCATGGAGATTCCCGGCGCACCCTCCGCCCGCGCTCGCCGCCAGCCTCCGCCCACTGTCGTGGGAGGAAGTCTTGCACGGAGTTCGGTCCGGATCCTCCACTAACGATCATGCCAACACCACTTGACGGGACAGGGCCTGGCGGAAATGGTATTGTGCCCCCAGGCCAGTGTTACCAATGAGGGGGCCGTCGCATTTGTCTGGAGTATTCTGCGCCGAGGACGGCAATTCTTCACAAACCAGAGGAGGAGTCGCTGAAACTCCGCAGAAAGAATCCTGGAACACAGGGGTGGGAGGTGACAAGATGAATGCCGAAGACCTGATGGCTGTTGATTTCGTTCTCGTGGATGGCACAACGCCGGTAGAGCGTGTGGCGGAACTCATCGTCGACCGGCAGGCGACATGTGCCATCGTCATAGGTGGCAGCAGCGTTCCTTGTTTTGTCACGCCGGCGGACCTGTTGCCTCTGCAAATAGGCAAGAGAGTGGATTCTCGACCCGTTAGGGAAGTGGCCCGTGTGGCTGTCCAAGTCGAGAGGAACGCAGAGACGGCCCAGGTCAGTGCTGCCATCGCTGAGAGCGGTTTGGCCGTTGTACAGGATGCTTGCCACAAGGTCCTCGGATACATCGACCCCAGGCGTCTAATGCGGGCGACCCTTGATGTAGCAGGACAACAGCAATGGTTATCTGCTGAGACGCAGTCAGTGTTCGAGATTCTGAAGGATGGAGTTTATATAACTGACGGGAATGGAGTGACCCTTTGGACAAACAAGGCATGGGAAACCATCTCTG
>JANLFS010000135.1:5002-6600 GCA_024655925.1 Bacillota bacterium
TACACGCGGGAAGAAGTAATTGGACGCCATGTCTCAGACCTGGTCAGGGAAGGTTACTTCAGTCGCTCAGTAGTAATGCAGGTGCTATCGACAGGCCAGCCCCAGATGAACGAACAAGATTATCCGCGTAGTGGAAGAGTCATTGAAGTGACGACTGTGCCGCTCCGGGACAGCACGGGTAAGATCACTCACGTGGTCAGTGCGTCAAGAGACATAACTGAACTCAGGAAGGCCAAGAACGATCTCCTACAGACCAGAGAATTGGCCTTACGGTATAAGAGCGAGATCATACAATTGCGCCGTAGGCACGGCCTTGACGGCCCCGTGTTCTCATCCAAAGCCATGGAGCAGGTCGTGGATCTTGCCGGACGGGCTTCTCAGTTCGATGCTACGGTGCTCATAGAAGGTGAATCGGGAGTTGGGAAAGGAGTGATTGCAAGGTTTATACATGAGGTAAGCCCCAGGAACAAAGGGCCGTTTGTCAAAGTGGACTGCGGTGCAATCCCCGAGGGACTCCTTGAAGCCGAACTGTTCGGTTATGAGGGTGGAGCATTCACAGACGCAAGAAAGGAGGGGAAGGTGGGGGTGCTTGAAGTCGCCACGGGTGGGACTCTGTTCCTTGACGAAATCGGAAACCTGGCGCCAAGCCTCCAGTCGAAGTTGTTGAGTGTGATACAGGACCGTGAGATAAAGCGCCTTGGCGGTACGCGACCGATGGCAGTGGATGTTCGTTTCCTGGTAGCAAGCAGGGAAAGCCTCAAGGAACTGGTAGAGGCCAAGAGGTTTCGTGAAGACCTCTACTATCGTTTGAATGTCATCAGAATCCATGTTCCGCCGCTCCGTGACCGCCCGGAAGATATACTCCCTATTACTCTCCATTGCCTTAAGAAGCTCAATGATCGGTACGGTCTTTCGACCGGGATATCTCCCGAGGCCGTGGCAGTCCTACAATCCTATGCCTGGCCAGGCAACATACGCGAGTTGGAGAACGCCATCGAACGTGCGCTTGTAGTGAGTAGAGAGGGAATCATTGGGAGGGCCGATCTGCCCCCCGAAATCGGAGCGGCGGGATCACAAGCACTACCAGAAAGATCTACGTTTCGGGAGACCATGCGCCGGACCGAGCTCGACCGCATTAAGAAAGCTGTCGAATCCGGCTCGAGCTTCGAAAGGATAGCTCGCGAGATTGGGGTCCATCGCACAACTGTCATGCGGAAGGCAAGACAAATGGGTCTCGCGATCAACAGCAGACGTAATGCCTGACAACGTGCGCTACGCACTATGCCGTGCTACTTGCACCATCACCTGACAGTGCGGTCCAGCAGGACTGTGCCCCCCTGTGAAGTGCGCCCTGCACTGTGAATCCCTGAGGCCGACCATCATAGCCCCTGGTATGCGCGTTTTTCGTCACTCGTCTCGTGACGGGCACGAAACTTGCGAACCCAAACATGAGAACTGGGAATGCCGAAATCACGTTGAATTTGGGGAGGGGGCCTTGCTGGTTGGCGCGGGCGAACGAGAGGCAAGTAGATGAGTGGTACCGCCAGTCAATAGTCATCGATGGATTGAACGCAGCCAAGATTACTAGTGACTACGTT